>JAFDGA010000011.1 GCA_019309545.1 Deltaproteobacteria bacterium | reverse complement strand
GACCTTTACCCTGGCCCTGATCGAGGCCTGGTGCGAAGCTACCTCTGATATGAATTATCGAGAGGAAAAACTGGCCGCGTTAGTGGCCTTTATGGAGGAGGCATTGGGAGGGTAGACCGGAGAGGTAGATAGTGCCCATTCTGCCTTTCGAAACTAGTCAGCGTATTTCATGTTCGATTTCAGCAAAATTTCAGACCAGTTTTTTGGTCAATCAATTTATCAACGGCTATCCTGAGTTGACTATAAGAAATTGGCTTACCGATTTCTTTGCACAAAGAATTATAAGTGATCGAATGCTGGCTTCTAGCTCTATTATCAAAGAATGATGTGTCTACAACCCAAAATTGCCATTGATCAATATTTAAAGGATCTATTTTTTTGCGGTCTTTTTCAGCCAAGAGGCTTAATATGTAGATATCCGCTTGTCTTTTTGACACTGTGTCAAGCTTATTGGTATCTGCATCCCAGCCCTTACGCTTTGGAACAGTAAATGAAATTTTTGATAAACTTTTTTGGTACCATCTCTGATGATAAGATGCTGATTTTACCTCAATCCCATGACTTCTATAGGTTAGGTCAAATTTTGACCAGGCTTCACGTGGTTGCTTGATGTCAATACCTATGGCCGTAGCAATAATAAATTCAGCAACAATTCCACGGGTTATATTAGTTAAAACGTCTGAAAAGGCCCAGGCCCAAAAGTCTAACAACGTGTACTTAGTGGGAGTACCCTTGAGCATAAAAGGTTTATCACCTCTGTTATATTCTACAGGGATTATATCCATATTAAGTGCCTGAAATAGTTTCTCAATTGGATTTTACTCTTCGGCGTTAGATACAAAAATAGCATGATCGAGTGGTAATGTCAAGAATCCCAAAATCTTTATTAAGTTCAAATATTGTAAAAGTAGTATGGTTAGGTCAAGACAAAAATCTTCCTGAGATCGCACCTATGCAATATTTTTCTTCCCTAGCCGAGGCTACGGCCTGGGCCTTTGATTTGCAAAAATTCGGCATCAAGTTCGGGCTGTCTTCGACCCAGCAATTGCTCGCCGGTTTGGGCAATCCGCATCTGGGCCGACGCTTCCTGCACATTGCCGGGACTAACGGCAAAGGCTCGGTGGCAGCAATGTTGTCGGCTATTTTAACCCAGGCCGGTTATCCGGTCGGACTTTACACCTCGCCGCATCTGATCGACTTTGCCGAACGTTTCCGCTTGCGGGACCAGGAGATATCACATAAACGGCTGCTGGAGTTGATCAACCGGGTAAGGCAGGTGGTCGATGAGCAGGAGTTGCCGACCTTTTTTGAGTTCGTCACCGCCATGGCGCTGCTTTACTTTGCCGAGTCCCAGGCCGATCCGATAATTCTGGAAACCGGCATGGGCGGGCGGCTGGATGCCACCAACATTGTCCAGCCCCTCCTGACGGTGATCACCAATATCGCTATGGAGCACCAGGAACACCTGGGCACCAACCTGAAGAGCATTGCCTTTGAAAAGGCCGGGATCATCAAACCCGGGGTGCCATTAATCACTTACGCCCGGCAAAAACGGGTGTTGGCCCTATTCAAGACCCGTGCCCAGGAACTGGGTGCGCCGATTTATATCGGCGGCGTCGATTTTCGGGTCCGAGGCCAGGGCCAGGGCCGGTTCCAGTATCAGGGCTGGTCGGTCCGCCGGAATCATCTGGTCATGAACCTGAGCGGCCGGTATCAGTATCGCAATGCCGCGGTAGCTCTGGCGGTCATTGAACTGTTACAGGCCCAGGGATTTGAAATCCGGGAAGAAGCAATCCAGAGAGGATTACAGCGCACCTACTGGCCAGGGCGCTTGGAGGTTATGGGCCAGCGCCCCCAGATAATGTTGGACGGGGCCCATAACCCGGCCGCGGCTGCGGCTCTGGCTCAGGTCCTGAAGTCGGGGCTGAAGTTCCGGCGGCTGCTGCTGGTGCTGGGGATCATGGCCGATAAAGATATTGGTGCCATCCTGCATCACCTCTTACCCCTGGCCCAAGTGGCCATCTTTACCCGTCCGCGTTATCCCCGGGCGGCCTCTCCGGAGGTTTTGGCCCGGTGGGCTGATGGCTTTTCCCTGGAAAAACAGGTTATTCCTGAACTGGAGGCCGCCATCGACCAGGCCCGCAAGCTGGCCCATCCAGATGATTTGGTGTTAATTACCGGGTCGTTGTTTACGGTCGGCGAAGCCAAGGAATATCTTTCCCGGTCCCTGAGCGCGAAAAATTGACCTAAATTTCATCTGATATTTCCCGCCAGGCAGATTTGCCGCCCCTCCCCATTAAAACAACTTGACAGCGATTAAGCGGATTGTTAAAAATTATTGATTTTATAGAAATATACGCGGCTGACCGGTCAAGAGCAAAAAAGTGAGTTGATTATAATGCTTGCCATAAGTTTGTTGCCCTTGCTTAGTATGGCTGGGCCAACTTTATCTTCATAACCGGAATTTTTGGGTAGAAGCGACCCGGCGGGCCGCCTACCTCACCTTCGTAAAATTTTTTTATAACCCTGGCCGAGGGCTACAGGAGGGCAGAGATGACATTTCAGGAATTGTTGATGACCCTGGAACGCTACTGGGCGAATCAGGGCTGTGTGATCCAGCAACCCTACGATCTGGAGGTCGGGGCCGGGACTTTTAATCCGGCTACCCTGTTACGGGCGCTGGGTCCCGAACCCTGGAATGTCGCTTATGTGGAGCCTTCCCGCCGCCCTACCGATGGCCGCTATGGAGAGAATCCCAACCGCCTGCAGCATTACTATCAATACCAGGTGATTATGAAACCCTCACCCCATAATATCCAGGACCTCTATTTGCAGAGCCTGGAGGCGCTGGGGATCGATCCTTTGGCGCACGATATTCGCTTTGTGGAGGATGACTGGGAATCCCCCACCCTGGGGGCCTGGGGCCTGGGCTGGGAGGTATGGCTGGATGGCATGGAGATCACCCAGTTCACCTATTTCCAGCAGGCCGGTGGCATTGACCTGAGTCCGGTAAGTGTCGAACTTACCTATGGGCCGGAACGGATCGCCATGTATCTCCAGGGTATTGACAATGTCTTTGATCTGGTCTGGACCGAAGGCATCTGTTATGGCGATATTCACCACCGCGGGGAGGTGGAGTTTTCAATCTATAATTTCGAACAGGCCGACGTGGAGATGTTGTTCAATCTTTTTGACCAGTATGAAAAAGAATCCGAGCGCATCATTGGTTTAGGGTTGGTATTGCCGGCCTATGACTATTGTCTAAAGTGTTCCCACACCTTCAATCTGTTGGATGCCCGCGGGGCGATCAGCGTGGCCGAACGTCACCGCCTGATCGGGCGGGTTAGAAATCTGGCCCGGCTGTGCGCCGAGGGTTATTTAAAACAGCGCCAAGAGATGGGCTTCCCTTTGCTGAAGAGGGCAGCTTGACCAGAGATATTGCGCTGTTCATAAAATAACTGAATTAGAAGCAGATAAAAACCGATCTTGGGGAATGGCGGGTGGCTGGCGGTCCCCCGGCTCTCCCCTCTGATTAAACTTTTAAAGGCTCGGAGTAATAAAAGAGAGGCAAGATGGCGACGCGACTGCTAGTAGAGATTGGCACCGAAGAAATACCAGCCGGTTTTATTCCGCCGGTCCTGGAAGAAATGAAATCTTCTCTCCGCAAACGCCTGGAGCAGGAACGCCTTAAGGGGGGAGAGATAACCACCATGGCCACTCCCCGTCGGTTAACTGTGGTGGTCCAAGACCTGGCAGAAAGGCAGGAGGAATTTACCGCCGAGATTATCGGCCCGCCGCAAGCAGTGGCCTTCGATGCCGAGGGACGGCCTACCCAGGCAGCTCAGGGATTTGCCCGGGCCCAAGGGGTGGCAGTGGAGGATTTGGTAACGGTAGCTACGGACCGCGGTCCCTATATGGCGGTAAAGAAACGCACTCGGGGCCAGCTTACCCGGGACCGTTTACCAGAGATTTTGCCCGAATGGATTCTGAGCCTGTCTTTTCCCAAATCTATGCGCTGGGGCTCGGAGACCATCACCTTTGCCCGCCCCATTCACTGGATTGTCGCCCTGCTGGGGGATGAAGTAATCCCTTTTACCCTGGGTGGGGTTGCCAGTGGTGCCGTAACTTATGGCCACCGTTTCCTGGCCCCGCAGGCCATTACCTTAGCGGATGCGGGTCTTGAGTCTTATGTCAACGCCCTCCAACAGGCGTATGTGCTGGTCGACCCAGCGTTGCGTCAGGGAAAATTAGTCGAGGGACTGGAACGCGCCGCGGCCCAGGTTAATGGTCAGGTGGTCCCGGACCCGGATTTAATACAGGAAAATACCTTTTTGGTCGAATATCCTTCTACCTCCTGCGGCAATTTTGAGGAAAAATTCTTGGAGCTTCCCGATGAGGTTTTAATTACCGCCATGCGGGAGCATCAGCGTTATTTTTCTTTGCGAAATGCCTCTGGGAAACTGCTGCCGCATTTTATTGCCATCAACAATACCCTGGCCCGAGATCCCCAGGTGGTGCAACAGGGACATGAGCGGGTGCTGCGGGCCCGTCTCAGTGATGCCATGTTTTTTTTCCAGGAAGACTCGAAAGTCCCCTTGGATAACTGGGTGGAAGAGCTTAAAGGGGTTGTGTTCCATTCTTTGCTGGGCACTTCCTATGAGAAAATGGACCGTTTTCGGGCCTTGGCCCGCTATCTGGCCGAACATTTGCTGCCCGATAAAGTGGAGCAGGTGGCCCGTGCCGCGACCTTGTGCAAGGCCGATCTGGTCAGCGGCATGGTGGGGGAATTTCCCAGCCTGCAGGGAATCATGGGGCGAGAATACGCGCTTCGGGCTGGCGAGTCTCCAGAGGTGGCAGAGGCGATTTTTGACCACTATTTGCCCCGTCATGCCGGGGATCGGCTGCCGGACAATCTGGTCGGAGCGATGGTGGGCCTGGCCGATCGCCTGGATACCATCTGTGGCTGCTTTGGGGTGGGGCTGATCCCCACGGGGGCCGCCGATCCTTATGGTTTGCGGCGTCAAGCCCTGGCCATCATCAATATTTTGGTGAATAAAAAATTCTATTTAGATCTGTTCGGGGCCATTGGCTACAGCCTCGCCCTTTTGAAAGACAAGTTGACTGAACCGGCTGACCAAACTTTAGAAGAAGTACTGGAGTTCTTCCGCACCCGTCTGCAGCATCTGCTGACCGGGGAAGGCTACAGCTTCGAGGTAGTCGATGCAGTGTTATCCACCGCCTTTACTGATGTGGTGGAGGCCATGGAGAAGGTCCGGGCTCTGGAGGAAGTGCGCCGCAGCGCGGATTTCCCGGCCCTGGCGGTAGCCTTCAAACGGGTGATCAATATTTCGCGGGGCACTGCACCCGGCCCGGTAGATGCCGCCCTGTTCGAACACCCGGCGGAACATGACTTGCTGGCGGCCACCGAACAGATGGAAGCGACCGTCAGCCAGGCCTTGCCGGCCCGCGATTATCCTCAGGTCTGCCAGGCCTTAGCCGCGCTCAAGACGCCGGTGGACCGGTTTTTTGATGATGTCTTGGTGATGACCGAAGACCTACCCCGGCGGCATAATCGGCTGGCGCTGCTGGTGCGCATCAGCCAGACTTTCTTGAAAATGGCCGATTTTTCCCGGATTACTATCTGAATGATAGTTTTCGGCTTGCGGTTTTCTATAGAAAAAAACCAACAACCAAAACCACCAACGAAAACCAACAACTTCTGAAAGAGGATTTGGATGGAAAAAACCAGAAAATTCACCGGTAAAATCCGAGATAATCCCATTACTGCGTTGGAGCGGGGTAGTTGTGAGGTGATGGCCAGTCTCTGGAAGGAATATTTTACCGAGCTGTTGGGGATGGAACCCAAGTCGGGGCGTTTTCGAGAGTTGGAGGCACGGATTAAGCAGGAAGCCAATTTTCAACGCTTATACCGGGAGTGGAATGACCTGCGGGTTCCTGAAAGAAGCTTCCGTTGGTATCAATTACTGGAGATCACTAAAAAACATAAACGCAACACTGAGGGCCTGTGCGTCCGTTGCGGCGAATGTTGCCAGCGGCATACCCCTACCTTGATGTCCAGCGATCTGTATCTCTTTCAGAACAATGTCTTGACCTGGACGGATGTTTATACCTTGAGGAAAGGGGAAAGGGTGTCCTCGCCCCGGAGCGGTGAGGTGTTCGCCCTGCCCGAGGAACGCCTCAAGATCCGGCACCTGCCCGGCACTCGCCAGTGTCAGTTCTATCGCGAAGAACCGAACCGCTGCCTGATCTATGATCAGCGCCCCCAACAGTGTCGGGACCAGGCCTGTTGGCTGAAGGAAGAGGAACAGCCGGCGCGGTCGGAAACTCCACTCAGCCGCCAACAGCTATTTGGAGATCTCCCTGAGTTATGGGAACTGATTGAAGCCCACGAACAGCGTTGTGCCTATGACCTGTTTGAGACTGCGGTGCGGGAACTCCCGCAGGGCGGCGAAGAGGTACACAAAACTCTGTTTGACCTTCTCCATTTCGATCATTATCTGCGTCAGATGTTAATCGACGACTGGGAGGTCCCGGCTGCGGCCACCGAATTGTTGTTGGGGCGGTCGCTAAGCCAGCTTCTGGGTCAGCTGGGCATTAAGGCCAGTATGACGCCAAACGGAATTTTCCAGCTGGAACTAGCTACTTAACCTTGTCCAGCCCCCTATCGCTGCCAAAATCTTCTCGATAGCAAAATTAATGACAAATTGGGGAGGGGCCGGGACTGATAGCCCCTGCCGCATCCCCAACCCCTCAAATGGGGGAGAGGGGATAAAGGATAAAATTACTCATTTGAAAGCTAATCGGTATTAGAGACCATTCTAGAGAAAACCGGAAAATTTTTCTTGGGAGCCTATTGATTACCAGTTTGTAATAATAATATATTTATTACTCATCCAAAATCCGCTCAGCAGGAAAACCCATGTGTGAATGCGGTTGTAAAATGAAACAACCAGATAAGAACGAGGAAACCCTGCGCTATTACTGCCCGCAGTGTAATGCCTATAAGGAAACCAAAAAAAGGCGAGCCCCGACCTGAGTGCTGCGGTAAGAAGATGTTGGAAATGGACTAGAGCCATCCTCTAATTCTGTCTAGGCCGGGTCGATATACGATCCGGCCCAGATTTCCAGGCTCACTGCCAACTTTGAGCCTCACCCGTCATTTGATCCAGCCATGGAAATTTTCCTCTCTTCTTATCTAAAAGTTTAACATTTTATTGCAGCCAGCAATGAGTTTGACAAATCGGGGTTTTTTGATGTAATTATTATTAATTCAAAAAAATTATGGCGGCCGCTGACGGCCCTAAAGGACAACGCAATGGAAGAATTTCCCCGCATGCAACGGTTGCCTGAGTATGTTTTCGCCACCGTCAATGCTTTGAAAATGGAGGCCCGGCGGCGGCAGGAAGACATCGTCGACCTGGGCATGGGCAACCCTGATCTCCCCACTCCCCAGCATATTGTTGACAAGCTGATCGAGGCGGCGCAAAAAGCTCACAACCATCGTTACTCGGCCTCCCGGGGCATTACCAAACTCCGGGGGGCCATTGCTGATTGGTATAAACGCCGCTTTAATGTCGATATTGACCCGGAAACCGAAGCCATCGCCACCATCGGGGCCAAGGAGGGGCTATCTCATTTGGTATTGGCCACTATCAGCCCTGGCGAGGTGGTTTTGGTGCCCAACCCCACCTATCCGATCCATGCTTATTCGGTGGTCATATCGGGCGGGGACCTGGTGAGCATCCCCCTCGATCCGGAACGGGATTTCTTTGAGGATCTGGTGACCATCACCCGGCTGATCCGGCCCCGGCCCAAGATGCTGATCATCTCTTTTCCCCATAATCCGACTACCGCGGTGGTCGAGCGGGAGTTTTTCGAAAAAGTAGTGGCTTACGCGCAAGAATACAATGTTATGATCGTCCACGACTTCGCTTATGCCGATCTGGTCTTTGACGGCTATGTGGCCCCCAGTTTTCTGGAAATTCCAGGAGCCAAGGAAGTCGGGGTGGAACTGTTTTCGCTTTCCAAAAGTTACAGCATGCCGGGCTGGCGTTTAGGCTTCACTGTGGGCAACCCCAAGATGGTGCATGCCTTGACCCGCATCAAAAGCTACCTGGATTATGGCGTCTTTCAGCCCATCCAGATCGCCGGAATCATCGCCTTAAACGGTCCCTATGAGCCGGTCCAGGAGATCGTCAATGTTTACAAAGAACGACGTGATGCTCTGTGCCGGGGTCTACAGCGTATCGGCTGGCGGGTGGAGTCCCCCAAAGGGACCATGTTTGTCTGGGCCAAGATTCCCAAGAAATTTCGGGACCTGAAATCGGTAGAATTTTGTAAAATGTTGATCCAGGAGGCCAAAGTGGCCGTCTCTCCCGGCCTGGGGTTCGGCGAATATGGTGATGACTACGTCCGCTTTGCCCTGGTCGAAAACGTCCACCGGATCAACCAGGCGATTCGTGGTCTCAGAAAGGTTTTGCAAGGGAAAAAGCAGTGAAACCCGTCCAGGTGGGGATTATTGGCTTGGGCACGGTCGGGTGTGGAGTGGCGCGTCTGCTCACCGAAAGTGGCAATCGCTTCCACCAGCGTCTGGGGGCCCCGCTGATCCTGAGGAAAGTGGCAGATCTGGACCTCGAGAGACCCCGACCGGTTCAGCTTGATCCCCGGCTTTTGACTAGCCAGGTTCGGGACATCCTCGATGATCCCGAGATTGATATCGTGGTTGAACTAATCGGCGGCGTTGACGCGGCCCGGGAACTGGTGATGGCCGCTATTGCCCGGGGTAAACACGTGGTCACTGCCAACAAACACCTGTTGGCCTTGCATGGCAACGAGATTTTCCAGGCCGCGGCCCAGGCCGGGGTGGAGGTGGCCTTCGAGGGCAGTGTCGGCGGGGGGATCCCGATGATTCTTTCTCTGCGCCAGGGACTGGCGGCCAATCGCATTAAGGAAATGTTTGGCATCTTAAATGGCACCGCCAATTATATCCTGACTCGCATGTCGACCGAGGCCGCCTCCTTTCAGCAGGCCCTACAAGAGGCGCAAGATCAAGGTTATGCCGAAGCCGATCCCACTCTGGATGTCGAAGGTATTGATACCGCCCATAAACTGGCCATTCTGATGGCTCTCGCTTATGGGGCTCCGATCGATTTTACCGCCATTGCCGTAGAGGGCATTTCTGAACTTGAGTTGGTGGATCTGCAGTTTGCCCGAGAGTTCGGCTATCAGATCAAGCTATTGGCTATTACCCGAGATGATGGCCAGCGTGTGGAGGCCCGGGTTCATCCCACCATGATTCCGGTGGATCATATCCTGGCCAATGTCAACGGCCCTTACAACGCCGTATACATCATCGGGGATGCTGTCGGTCCCATTCTGCTCTATGGGCAAGGGGCCGGGATGATGTCCACTGCCAGTGCTGTAGTCGCTGATCTGATTGAGCTGGCCCGCAATCTGACCCACGGCATTAAGAGGCGCATGCCGCCTTTGGGCATTGAAAATTTCAGCCAGAGAAGACGGGTGATCAAACCCCTGGACGATCTGGTCACCAATTACTATTTTCGCTTTGCGGCCCAGGACCGCCCCGGGGTTCTTTCCCAAGTATCTGGAATATTGGGTAAAAACCAGATCAGCATTGCCGCCGTGATTCAAAAGGGTCGAGGGTTGCAGGAATCGGTGCCGATCGTGATGATTACTCATGAGGCCCGCGAAGCCGATGTCAACCAGGCCTTAGCCGAAATTGACCAACTGCCCGAGATCAGTCAAAAGACCGTGCTCTTACGGATTGAAGATCCTGGTCTTGATTCCGCCCAGATCTGAGCCTTTGCTAGCTGCCCGCAAGATTGATAATTTTACCCAAGGGCTTGATGCAAAGAAAGTTACGGTAGATGAAATAATGGAAAAAGTCCCTGATAATTTTAACTGAGCCTTTGGTGGCACCGAAACATTCATAAAAAAGCGCGCTGCCAATGAAATAACAGGATGACTTAAACCAAATCACCAACCAGAGCTAATCGTGACCTGAGGGTTAAATGAAATATGTAATCCTGATCGGCGACGGTATGGGGGATTATCCCCTGCCGGAATTAGAGGGGCAAACTCCGCTGCAGGCAGCGCCGACCCCGAATATGGATTTTTTGGCCACCCATGGCGAACTGGGACTGGTGCGCACCATCCCGCCAGGAATGGAACCCGGCAGCGATGTAGCCAATATGGCCATCATGGGCTATGATCCAGGCCGCTACCATACCGGCCGGGCCCCCCTTGAAGCAGCCAGTATGGGGGTCTATCTGAAACCGGAGGAGGTGGCCTTTCGCTGCAACTTGGTCACCCTGCGCCATGCCCCGGGCGGCGACATCTTGATGGAGGATTATAGCGCCGGGCATATCAGCAGCGAAGAGGCCCGGGAGCTGATCGTCACCATCAATCAACATCTGGGGAATACCACCCGGCGCTTTTACCCGGGGGTGAGCTATCGTCATCTGCTGGTCTGGCAGGGAGGACAGGATAACTGGCGCACTTATCCGCCCCACGATCTCACCGGCCAGAGCGTCCGGGACTATCTGGCCGGCAAAGGGCCAGAGAAGCCAGTGCTGGATCTGGTCAAGGCCTCGTGGCCGTTATTGGCGGAGCATCCCATCAATCGTCAGCGTCAGGAACGGGGTCTGAAGCCTGGCAACTCGATCTGGCTCTGGGGGCAGGGGCAAGCCCCACAAATGCCCACTTTGAAGGAACGTTTCGGTCTCCAGGGCGCAGTCATTTCTGCGGTGGATCTAATGCGCGGCCTGGGCATCTATGCTGGCTTGCGTCCGGTTCAGGTCCCTGGGGCCACCGGCTACCTGGATACCAATTACGCCGGCAAGGTAGCCGCGGCCTTACAGGCCTTGGAAACTCTGGATCTGGTTTATTTGCATGTCGAGGCTCCGGATGAAGCCGGCCATAGCGGGGAATTGACCGATAAGCTCAAGGCCATTGAAGACTTCGACCGCCAGGTGGTGGGCCCCATGCGGGCAGGACTGGCCTCCTTGGGGGTGCATCGGATTCTGCTGCTCCCCGACCATCGCACTCCCGTCCGGGTGCGGACCCATACCACCGAGCCGGTGCCCTTTACCATCTATGACTCCCGTCAGGCCCGAAGCAGTCAGCCCCGGGGCTTTGATGAATTCAGCGCCCAAGCTACCGGCCTGTTTCTCGATCGGGCCGAGATCCTGCTGGAACGCTTGGTCGTCCAAAAATCTTAGGGCAGGTTCCCCCCCCTTTTTATTAAGCATTGAAAGCTAATCGGTATAAGGGCATTAACGGTGGGTAGGACGAGCCTTATCGATGAGATCAGGCCGGGGAGGCGGTAAAGGTTTCCTCCAGATAATTAACCGCGTTGCGGAATAATTGCATGCCGGCCCCTTCCAGATGGGGAGGGGGTTGATGCTGCCGCCGCCAAGTTTCTTTCTGGCGGGTCCAGGTCGGATGTTGGACGAAGCTGATATGGGCCTCAGGGTGAGGCATCAGACCCAGGACCCGGCCGGTGGGATCGCAGATGCCGGCGATATCGCCCAGGGAGCCATTGGGATTGTCCGGAAAGCGTCCGTGGGCCAGTTCACCCGCCCGGTTTGCATATTGCAAGACTACTAGTTCCCCGGCAAATAGTTCGGCCAGAATATCCGAGGGAGCAAAAAACTTGCCCTCGCCGTGGCGCACCGGCAATTCCAGATGATTGATGCCACGGGTAAACACCGAACGCTCGGGGTTGACCCGGAGATGCACCCAAGCATCCCGGAAGTTGCCGCAATCGTTGGGAATAAAAGCTACCTGGCGCTGATCGTAGCGTCCGCCCAAGCCGGGCAGCAAGCCCATGTTGACCAGCACCTGGAAACCGTTGCAGATGCCCAGGATCAGTTTCCCGGCCTGAATGAAGTCAACCACCTCGGATTGTAAGGCCAGCTTCAGCCGCAGCCCCAGAATGACCCCGGCGCCGTGATCATCGCCCCAGCTAAAGCCGCCCACCAAGGCCAGTAGATGAAAATCAGTGAGCCGCGCCTCGCCGGATACCAGTTCGTTGACATGCACCCGTATGGCCTCGGCCCCGGCCTGGGCCAGGGCAAACTGGGTCTCATAATCACAGTTCAAGCCGTAGCCATAGAGGACCAGCGCTTTGACAGGTGACATCGGTCTAACGCCGTGAGCCTTTCTTACGGCGGTTGGCGGTTTCCCGCTTCTGGGCCTTTTTCTGTTTCTGGGCCGCCAGTTCGATGACCTTTTCCTTTTTGACTGTCACCTTCTTGCTTTCCTGGCGCCAGCCATAGATGATCGGGCTGGCTACAAAGACCGAGGAATAGGAGCCGACGATCACGCCGATCAACAGCGCCAGGGCAAAATCGTGGATTACCACGCCCCCGAAGAAGAGCAGGGCTACCAGCACCAGAATAACAGTAAGGGAGGTGATGATAGTCCGGCTTAAGACCTCGTTGATGCTGTTATTAATGGTATTATACAAATTTTCCCGCCGCCGGGCCAGGTTTTCCCGGATGCGATCAAAGACCACCACGGTGTCGGTGAGGGAGTAACCGCCCAGGGTAAGCAGCGCAGTGACCACCAAGAGGGAAATCTCTTTATTTAATAGGTAAAAAATCCCTAATACGGCCAGGACATCATGAAAAGTAGCGATGGCCGCGGCGATCCCGAAGATTAATTCAAAACGCCAGGCCAGATAAAGGATGATGCCGATCAGGGAAATGCCAATGGCCAATAGCGCCCGATTGCGTAAATATTTGCTGACCGAAGCCCCGATCTCGGAAGTGCCTTCGATCTTGAAATTATTGCCGGGCAGACTCTGGTTGAGTACCGCGCCGATATCCTCAGCCATCCGGCCTACCGACTCGTTAGATTTTTTTAACTTGACCATCAGGCCGCGGCCGCCCTCGATGGACTGAATCTCCGCCTGTCCCCAGCCTTTTTGGTCCATGGCCTGGCGCACTTCACTCACCGTAAAGGGCTTTTGAGCTTTAAACTGCACCATGGCCCCGCCCGCGAAATCGACTCCCAGATTGCCGTGCCCACGGCAAAGCTGGACAAAGGCAAACAGACCCAATAAACAGATCAAGGCGGAAAACCCAAAGGCAAATTTCCGATAGCCAAGAAAATTGATATGCGGTCGTTTGAAAAATTCCATAAAATATAGTTTTTGGAGCCAACGTTTGATCAGCAGGTAGTCATAGACCACCCGGGTGCCGAACAGTGCGGTAAACAGGTTGAGGGTGACGCCGAGGCTGAGGGTGACGGCGAAGCCTTTGATAGGCCCGGTGCCAAACAAAAACAGCGCCAGGGCGGTAATCAGAGTGGTAACATGGGAGTCGATAATGGTCCAAAAGGCCTTGTCATAACCCCCGTCAATCCCGGACTTTAAAGGCTTGCCGGCGTGAAACTCCTCTCGCATACGTTCATAGATGAGCACGTTGGAGTCCACCGCCATGCCCACCGAAAGGATGATCCCGGCAATGCCAGGCAGGGTCAGGGTGGCATTAAACAGGGATAGGGCACCCAAGATCATGATCAGGTTCAGGATCAGGGCATAGTTGGCCACCAGACCGGATATCCGGTAATAAATAAACATGAACAATACCACCAGAAAGGTTCCTAAAAGCCCAGAGAAAATCCCTTTGTGGATGGAGTCCAACCCTAAGGTGGGGCCAACGGTGATATCCTGGACGATCTTGACGCTGGCCGGCAAGGCCCCGGCGCGCAGCACGATGGCCAGGTCAGAAGCCTCTTCGGGCGTAAAGGAGCCGGTGATCTGACAGGTACCACCGGAGATTCTTTCCTGGATTACCGGGGCCGATTGCACTACGTCATCCAGGATGATGGCTAACCGGCGTTTGACATTGGCCCCAGTAATCTGATCGAACCGCCGGGCTCCCTGACGGTTAAAATCGACTAAGACTTCCGGCTCATTATACTCGCCATAGCGCACCCGGGCCCCTTTAATGGCGGCCCCGGTGAGCAGCACTTTCTTTTCCAGCAACAGCGGGGTCCATTTAATGCTGCCGGTCTGGCGATCGATGCGTTTCCATTTGTAGATTTCATCGCCAGGGGGAATCTTATCTGCTAAGACTCGGTTAAGTTCGTCGCTGCTATAGCCTGGCTTTAAGCGGCCGTCGGCCAGAGCCTGCTCAACCAATTCTTCTAAATTAACCTGAGCCTGATCATCGACCAGTTTAAATTCCAGTTGGGCGGTCTTGCCAATCAGGTCCATGGCCCGCTGCGGGTCCTGGATGCCAGGGAGCTGGACCACGATCTGATAGGCCCCCAGGATAGTCTGCGGGGCAATCACCGGCTCCCGGACCCCGAATTGGTCAATACGGTTGCGCAGCACCTCCAGGCTCTGGGCCTGGGTGCGCTTTTCCAATTCTTCCCGGGCGCTTTCCCGCATGGCTAGCAGATATTTGACGCTGGTCCCTTCCCGCTCGGTGCTTTTGACCTCTAGTTGACTGAACTCCTCTTTGAGCAAGCGGTTAAAAACCGCCTGTTCATCTTTATTCAGGAGGGTAACCGCCAGAGTCTCCGGGGAGACTGCCCCGATCTGCAGACTTAAGCCCCGTTTTTCACCGAGTTCTTTCAGGTCCTGAGAACTCATGGACAGAAAATTCTGCACCGCCTGCTCCACATCCACTTGCAGGATGAGATGCATGCCGCCTTTTAAATCAAGCCCCAGGTTTAGACCCCTGCCCACGTAAGTTTCCCACCATCCCGGCAACCGGCTGGTAAAGGAAGGCAATACAAAGGCTATCGAAACCAAAGTCAGAGTTAATAACAATAAGAACTTGAGACGGATTTTTCTCAACATTTTATGGACTCCTGAGTCGAATTTCCCGGGTCTTTGCGGGGTCTAACGAGACCAGTAAAAGATCTCTTCCGGCAGTTTTAAGCAGGTCAAGTAATTGCCATAAACGGCCCCGGTATCAATGCCGATTTTATTGGGCCAGACAAAGGGCTTAGGAAACGGCGTATGGCCAAAGATCACCCGTTTACCGAAGTCATCCAAACAAATCAGAAATTCCTCGCGGATCCAGAGGACATCCTCTTCCTGCTGCTCGGCCAGGGGAATCCCGGGCTTGAGACCGCCATGCACAAAGATATAATCTTCTGTTTCATAGATTAACTTAAGTTGCTGGAAAAATTCCCAATGCTCAGAGGGCAATTGCCGGGGTTGGTTTTCCCAATTCTCCCCCCAATAACTCTCCAGCGTTGCTCTTCCCCCGTTGATAAGAAACAGCAGTTGGTTGTCACCATTTAGAAAATCCAAAAACATGCGCTCGTGGTTGCCCATCAGACAGATGATATTTTCCGGGGGATAGTGTTTCTTCAGATGGATGATGTAATCGATCACGCGGCGCGAGTCAGGACCGCGGTCAATATAATCGCCGATAAAGATTAGCTTGTGGTGATCGAGATCCGGTTTAACTTTGGCCATCAGACGTTTCAGGGGTCCCAGGCAACCATGAATGTCGCCAATGACATATATTTGAGACACTTTGCGTTCCTAGAGCCAGCGGAACAGCTTTTCCCGCTGATCTAACCGGGTCAGCCCGGCTTCCCGAGCGATTTTTTGGGCTTCGAGGTGCTCCAGTCCGGTAATAAAGCGATTCAACGAGGGATGTTCATGGGCCCGACCACAAGGGCGATACTGGCCCATGACATTGATATAGGTGTTGGGAGAAATTTCCTCCGCCAAAAACTTCATGATCTCTCGGGTCCCGGCCAGGCCATCCGGCAGCACCAGATGCCGCACCAATAGACCCCGGTAGGCTATACCCTCCTCGTCCATCACCAGATCCCCGACCTGGCGATGCATCTCTTTTAAGGCCGCCCTCGCCACTTCCGGATAATCCGGCGCCGAGGTCAGTTGCGCGGCAATCTTCGCATCCCAGAATTTGAAGTCAGGCATATAAATGTCAATAACCCCATCCAGGAGTTTCAGAGTAGGCACTGCGTCGTAGCCGCCCGAGTTATAGACCAGAGGGACGTGCAAGCCTCCCCGGATAGCCGCAGGCAGCGCCGCCAGAATCATCGGCACCTGGTGGGAGGGGGTTACGAAATTTATATTATGGCAGCCCCGCTTTTGCAGGGCAAGCATAATCGCCGCCAGATTCTCCACCGAGATCTCGGTTCCCTCGCCGCCATGGCTGATTTCCCAATTCTGGCAGAAAATGCAGTATAAATTGCAGTTAGTGAAGAAAATCGTCCCTGACCCGTTTTTGCCGACCAGCGGGTCTTCCTCGCCAAAATGCGGCCCATAGCTGGCGATAATGGGCTTATCCCCGGTTTTGCAAAGGCCCAGCTCGCCGTGCAACCGGTCCACATGGCACTGATGCGGGCAGATCTCGCACTGGGACATGATCTCATACGCGGCACTAATGCGCTGCTCCAGGATGCCCCGGCGATAGGTCTCCAAGTAGGCAGGTTCCCAGTTGTTCATGGATCTATCCTCATCTTGGTCAGAATCCAATCCGGCAAGTCCTGGACAAAGCGGGAGACCTCGTTATAGGTGGTCCCCAAATATCTATTATAACTAACCGCGGGGAAAATGATAAATAGGTACGTGCGGGCCCGAGTGGCGGCGACATACATCAGCCGCCGTTCCTCCTCCAGGTCTTCCTCATTATCCTGTGAATAGCTGGACGGGAAACGTCCTTCCGCGGCCCAGATGATTAATACCGCCTCCCACTCCAGGCCCTTGGCGGAATGGATGGTGGACAGGTTTAAATAGTCCCCCCGTTCCTGAGTAACATCGGCCAGGCTGGTGGGCGGCTCCAGGGTAAGGTCGTTTAACAGATTACCCAGTTGCCGATATCGGGCGGTAATGGTCACCAGATGTTCCAGGTCTCGGAAACGCTTGGGATAATCGTCAAAACGGCTCTTGAGAATCGGCTCATAATGGGCGAGGGCCAGGTTGAGCTGGGTAGCCGGGCTGAGCGTCGGCTCGTTCAACTGGGCCAAAAGTTCGGCCAATGATTTAAGACCCTGCCTGGAACCTTTCTGGGCATTCAACCAGGCTAGGGCGGAGAGTAGGGTAAAATCCTCCTGCTTCAGCAGGGTCAGCAATTTCTGGCTGGTTTTTTTGCCTACCCCCGGGACCAGTTGCAACAGGCGATTCCAGCTGATGGGGTCGCGGGGGTTGGCCACCACCCGCAGATAGGACAGGAGATCTTTGATATGGGCGCTTTCCATGAACTTAAAGCCGCCGAACTTCATGAACGGCACCTGATGGCGCAACAGTTCGATCTCCAGATCAAAGGAATGATAAGCGGCCCGAAACAGCACTGCCATCTGGCTCAGCGACAGGCCCTGGTCCAGCAGTTCGGTAACTAAGTTGCAGACCTGTTGGGACTGCTCGTTTTCGCTGCCCGCCCTTAACAGGTACGGTTTGGGACCTTCTTTCTTCTGGGTGAACAGGCACTTGGTATATTTCTCATGCGCCTGGGCGATGATGGTATTGGCCAGATCCAGAATCGGCTGGGTACTGCGATAATTTTCCTCCAATTTGATGATCTGGGTGCCGGGAAACAGGCGCGGGAATTCCATGATATTCCTAAAGTTTGCCCCCCGGAAGGAATAAATCGACTGGGAGTCGTCACCCACCGCCATGACATTATCGTGGCTAAAGGCGACCAACCGCACCAGTTCGGCTTGCAGGTGGTTGGTGTCCTGATATTCATCAACCATGATGTAGCGATAACGTTCCGATAACCTCTGGCGCAGGTCGGGATGCGCTTCCAGCAGGCGCTTGCCTTCCACCAATAGATCATCGTAATCCAATAGCTGATGTTCCCGTTTATGACGCCGATATAATTCCTGCAGTTGTTGTAAGGGCTCGGCCAGATGCAAAAACTGAGGATAATTCTGAGCCAACAGGGTTTCTAAAGGAAGATTTTTATTGACCATGGCCCCGAACAGTTCGGCAATGGTCTCTTTACGGGGAAACTGGCCGGGACCGGCCTTAATTTTTAATGGCTCCCGCAGCAGTTGCAGCAGGTCGCCCTGGTCGCTGCGGTCTAAAATGGTAAAGCCGGAGTCATAGCCCAGCCGTGTCCCATAGCGCCGCAGCCAACGATGACAGACCGAGTGGAAGGTGCCGCCTGCCACCTCGTGAAGCGGCCGGTCAATCAACTGCGCGGCTCGAGCCAGCATTTCTTGAGAAGCCTTGCGGGTAAAAGTGAGCAAGAGAATCGCCCCGGGGGGCACGCCCGACTCCACCAGATAAGCCAAGCGGTATACCAGGGTCCGGGTCTTGCCGCTGCCGGCACCGGCAATCACCAAAACCGGCCCTTCCAAAGTGGTCACCGCCTCAAATTGAGCCGGGTTCAGCTCCCGGCGATAATCGATATGGGGAGGAGACGGCCCAATGATTGGGCCAGGCTGGTTACCTCTATTACTCAAAGACTTAAGGTGTTTCATCCCTGGCCATTTTGAAAATAGGCGACGATCGCCCTGGTCAGGTCCGGAATGGTGTAGTTCTGGGGCTGAATCTGAGCATGCAGACCATATCTTTCCAGAGTCTGGGCGGTGATCGGACCGATTGCCGCGATTATCGTATCCGCCGCCAGTTCGGGAAAACGCGCCTCTCCGACCAGGGCGGCAAAGTGGGTCACCGTTGACGAACTGGTAAAGGTCAAAACGTCCACCTGGCTTTGCTGAAACAGGACCTCGGCTTCGGGAGGTAAACCCGGCGCTGGAACGGTTTTATAGGCTGGCACCACATGTACCAGCACCCCCCGTTTCTCCAGTTCCTGAGGCAATAGTTCCCGGGCTACCTGGGCCCGCGGCAGCACGATCATACTGCCAGGGCGAATCTGGGGGGTCAGGCTTTCTACCAGACCCTCAGCCCGATAATCAGTGGGCACACAATCCGCTATCAGCCCATATTCCCTTAAAGCCTGGGCCGTAGCCGCGCCGATGGCAGCGATTTTCAGGCTGCCTAAAGCCCGGACATCCTGTCCGGACTGGAACAGGCGGACCATAAAGGCCTTGACCCCGTTGGTGCTGGTCAGAATCAGCCAGTCATAGCGGCTTAGCTGACGCAAGGCCTGATCCAGGTCGGCATAGCTATCCGGGGGTTGAATCTGGATGGTGGGGACCTCCAGGCAGGTTGCTCCCTGTTCCGCCAGGAGTTTGACAAAGGCGCTGGCCTGGTCCCGGGAGCGGGTCACCACGATGCGCTTGCCCCACAGCGGCCGCGTTTCGAACCAGTTAAGTTGCGGCCGCAACTGCACTACCTCGCCGACCACCAGAATGGCCGGGGGCGCCAGGCCCGCGGCCTGTACTAGGTTGGCGATGTCTTCAAGCGTGCCGGTTACCGTGCGTTGCGCCGGTGTCGTACCTCGCTGAATCACCGCGGCCGGGGTCTGGGCCGATTTGCCCCTGGTTTGTAATTGCCGGGTAATTTCCGCCAGGTTTTTTACTCCCATCAGAAAGACCAGGGTGCCGGGGCTTTGGGCCAGAACCTCCCAGGGGATGGCGCTTTCCGGTTTGGCGGGGTCTTCGTGGCCGGTAATAAAAGATACTAAAGAGGCATAGCGCCGGTGAGTCAGGGGAATGCCGGCGTAAGCCGGTACCGCTACGGCTGAGCTGATTCCCGGCACCACTTCAAAAGGGATGCGGTGTTGAGCCAACTCCTCGGCTTCTTCTCCCCCGCGGCCAAAAATATAGGGATCGCCGCCCTTGAGGCGCACGACTTTCATACCAGCCCGAGCCTTTTCCACCAATAACTGGTTGATTTCGTTCTGGCTCCGGGTATGATCGCCGCCGCGCTTGCCGACAAAGATGATTTCAGCCTCGACAGGCGCGGCCGCAAGCAGGCCCTCGTTGGCCAGATAATCATAAACCACACAGTCGGCCTGCTGCAGCACCTCTAGCCCCCGCCGGGTAATCAGCCCCGGATCGCCCGGACCAGCGCCCACCAGATAGACTATGCCTTTAGTGTGTTCGGTCATTTCCGCTTACGCTAACACGCCAAGGGGGTTAGAATCACTTCTCCTCATGGCATCTTTGCGACTTGGCGTCTCGGCGTGAAACTATCCTTTCGGGATGATAGTACCGATCCCGTTCGCTGTAAATACAACCACAGTAACTCTGGCGATAAAGCCCGAGTCGCTTAGATTCCTCTATGCCTTGCTTCCAGCCCGGTCGAAAATCCTGATAGTAAAAGGGCACCCCCAATTCTTGGCCGACCTGTTCGCCGATCTCCCGGATCAGCTCATGTTGCTGCTGTTTGCTATAGAGCAGGGTGGTGGTAAAGGCATCGAACTTGCCATGCCGGGCAATGTGGGCAGTACCCTTGAGTCGCAAATGGTAACAGATCCGGCAGCGCTGGTGTTCCCGGAAAACCATGAGGCGCAGAAATTCCTCCAGATCATAACGCCGATCAACGATCAGGGGCAGATGCGAAGACATCGCGTAATCTTCCAGAGCTTTCAGTCGCCGCTCAAACTCCTGATAAGGCTGAATGTTAGGGTTATAAAAATAGCCGTGCACCCCCATCCCGGCGGCGCTGAGCACCTGCTGCGGGTAAAGGGCGCACGGCGCGCAACAGATGTGTAAAAGAATTTTCATGCAGCGGTCAGGTGCCCATTACCTTCTTGCAGATAGCCCCTAGTTCGCCGATATTGCGGACTACGCTAACCCCGGCGGCTTCCAGGGCGGCAATTTTATCCGCGGCCTTGCCGCTGCCTCCGGAAATGATGGCCCCGGCGTGGCCCATGCGTTTCCCCGGCGGTGCGGTCTGCCCGGCAATGAAGGCCACCACCGGCTTGGTGACCTGCGTCTGGATTAAGGCCGCGGCCTCTTCCTCGGCCGTGCCGCCGATCTCGCCGATTAAGACAATGCCCGTGGTCTGGGGATCGGCCTGAAACAATCGAAGCATATCAATAAAGCTGGTGCCGATGATCGGATCGCCGCCGATGCCCACGCAGGTAGATTGCCCCAGCCCCTGCAAAGTCAACTGATAAACCGCCTCATAGGTCAGGGTGCCGCTGCGGGAGACCAACCCGATGGGGCCCGGTTGATGGATCGGACCGGGCATGATGCCGACCTTGGCCTGACCCGGAGAGATGATCCCCGGGCAGTTGGGGCCGATCAGCCGAATATCGGTGCCCTCCAGATAGCGGGCCACCTTTACCATGTCCAGGGTGGGAATGCCCTCGGTAATGCAGACAATTACCCTGATCCCGGCCTCCGCCGCCTCCAGGATGGCGTCAGCGGCAAAGGCCGGCGGCACAAAAATCATCGAAGTATTGGCCCCGGTCTGGGCCACCGCCTGCTTCACGGTATTAAAAACCGGGATGTCGTCCATCTGCTGGCCGCCTTTGCCCGGCGTCACCCCGGCCACCACGTTCGTGCCATATTCCACACACTGCCGGGTATGAAACGACCCTTCCTTGCCGGTAATCCCTTGCACCACCAGTCGAGTATCTTTATCTACCAAAACGCTCATTTTGTCGCCTTCTGCTCTTATCCAATAGTCGTTAGAGAATGCGCCCCACGACACCGGCTATTTCGCCAACGCCGCCACTTTATGCGCCGCGTCCAGCATATCGCTGGCCACCGTGAAATTCAGGCCGGAGTCTTTCAACAGATCGCGGCCGATCTCGCAGTGGGTGCCTTCCAGGCGGATGATGATCGGCACCTGGACCTGGACCTGTTTGACCGCCTCCAGCACCCCCTGGGCCAGGACATCGCAGCGCAGGATGCCCCCGAAGATATTGATTAAAATGGCTTTGACCCGCGGATCGCCCAGAATAATCCGGAAGCCGTTGGTTATCATATCGGCACTGGCGCCGCCGCCGACGTCCAGGAAGTTGGCCGGTTCGGCTCCGGCCAGCTTGATCAGGTCCATGGTGGCCATGGCCAGGCCAGCGCCGTTGACCATCGCCCCCACTGTGCCATCCAACCGGATATAGTTGAGATTGTGTTTTTTGGCCTCCAGTTCGAGGGGATCCATTTCATTCGGATCTTCCAGCTCCAGCAGTTCCTTATGGCGATACAGGGCGTTATCGTCGAAATTGACCTTGGCGTCCAACGCCAGCATCTGACCGTCAGTAGTGACTACCAGTGGGTTGATTTCCACCAGGGAGCAGTCGTAAGCCATAAACATCCGGTAGAGATTGGTGATAAAACCGGAGGCGGTGCGAATCAGGCCGCCTTCCAGCCCCACCCCAAAGGCCAGGTTACGGGTCTGATAGGGCATCAGGCCGACTGCCGGGTCGATGGCTTCTTTGATAATCAACTCCGGGGTGCGGGCCGCCACTTCCTCGATCTCCATGCCACCGGCGGCGCTAATCATGATGACCGGCCGGGCCTGGGCCCGGTCGATGACGATCCCCAGATAGAGCTCCTGCTTGATGTCCAGAGCCTGTTCCACCAAGACCTTCTTGACCACCCGGCCTTCCGGGCCGGTCTGATGGGTTACCAGGGTCATGCCCAGGATGGATTCGGCCAGTTGTCGGACCTCATTTAGGTCGGCCGCGACCTTGACTCCCCCCCCTTTACCGCGGCCGCCGGCATGGATCTGGGCTTTGACCACATAAGTCATGCCCCCGATGGCTTCGGCAACCTGATAGGCCTCGTGGGGATCCGCCGCCACCCCACCCTGGGGGATGGGAACGTTGAACTCTTGAAGCAGCTGTTTGGCCTGATATTCGTGTATTTTCATGCTTAATCGTCTCCCCCTGCGGGTTTCCGTTTAGTGAACAAAATTACAAAAATTTCCCTTTATTCAGAGCTACTAACGGCGCCGACCTGAAATTGGCCTTAGCACCGAGCCCCGGTAAAACGCGGTAATTCGCCTCAGAGGCGCTGTTTAAAGGAAATTTCCAGTCCCTGTCGATCCAGATACTCCAAAAACAGATCCACAAAATGGGCCGCGGAAACTTTCCAGGCATCGGCATAGGGCTGGAATTCCGGGGGGATTAATTTCATGTTCTCTTTGATAAAATCCTCTTTCAGCCGCGTCATATCAATAACTTGCGTAAATGGCATGTCATCTCACAGTTAGCGGACCGACCCCCCAATAGTCAAGGTTAAAGGATCAGGTTGAGATTATAGGTTTTCTCGGTCTCTTTTTCTTTCAGTTGCAATCTCAGGATCTCCGGACGGCCGGCTTCGGCCGGAAACAGGATAATGCCTTGGGCCACTTCCTGCGGCTTGATAGGGTTGTTGGAAAGGGTACGGTTATAAAGGTCCTCGGTTATGGTGCGGCCTAGTTCTGAGCTGCCCCCGGCCCCGGCTCCCAGGACCGCGCCAGAAGCGGCCCCGGCCACTGCCCCGCGCATGGCGTATTCTCCCGCCTCACGTCCGGCCACCACACCAACAGCCGCGCCGATGAGAGCGCCAGCAGCCCCACCTAATAATGCCCCTTTGGTAAAACCGCGTACCGCTTCCGGGAAGTCAGTAGCCTGGCTGACCCGATCATAAGCAATCTGGTCCTCCAGTACCGGGAATAATTCATTATAATTATTAACTAAAAAAGTCTGGCCAGGATTGATCTGCAAAGTTTGGGTACCCTGGTTGTCAAAAACCACTTGCACCGGCAACAGCCCGGCCTTAATGATGTTGAAGCCAAAGGCGGCCCGGGCTTCTTCCTCCTGATTCCAGGCCCGGGCGGCGACAAAGGTACCATTAATTTGCTGCACGTTGGGGTAAGCCTGGGGCAACTTAAACGGAGTCACCCGGGGCTGATAGGTGGCACAGCTCATAATGACCAGGGCAGTGATCAGAAGCCAAACAATCAAGGGTTTTTTCATTTTAATTACTCCGGCGATTCCCTTTAAAATATTTATCAGTCCAGGGGTAACTGAATCCTGGTCAAATCAAGGCATCGCCCCTCGGGACTGATGGTTAAAACCACCCCCTGTAACTGAATATTTTGAGTGGCTACTTTAAATTGTTGGGGGCGTTGAGTCAAGAAGCGTTCGATAATAACTTCTCTCTTCATGCCGATCACCGAATCGCAGGAACCGGTAAAACCCGCATCAGTGAGGTATCCGGTGCCTCGTGGTAAAATACGCTCATCCGCGGTCTGGACGTGGGTATGAGTGCCGATTACGGCACTGACCCGGCCATCCAGATACCATCCCAAGGCCTGCTTTTCGCTGGTGGCTTCGGCATGCATATCCACCAGAATAACCCGGACCTGTGGGGGGAGAGTGGCCAGCACCTGGTCCGCGCAGCGAAAGGGGCAATCCAGGGCGCTCATAAAGACCCGGCCTTCCAGATTGATGATGGCCGCCGGTTCTCCCGCGGCGGTTTCGACGACGGTTAATCCCTCTCCCGGGGTTCCCGGAGGATAATTGGCCGGCCGCAACAGTCGGTTATTGGCGGCCAGATACGGGAGTATTTCTTTATGCTTCCAGAGATGATTACCGCTGGTCAGGATATCAATGCCTTGCCCCAGCAGTTGGTCCGCCAGCACCGGAGTAATGCCGATGCCACCGGCCACATTTTCACCATTGGCCACTACCAGATCAATCTGATATCGGTCAACCACTTTGTGGAGCAGCTGGGCAATGGCCCGCCGTCCCGGCGCTCCCATGATATCGCCGATAAAAAAGATTTTCATAAAAGGGCACGGCTCAGTTTAAAGTTTTTAGTTCAAAGTTTTAAAGGAAATAACCAAAACTAACAATCAAAAACTCCTTAACGGGCATATTCCACGGCCCGGGTCTCGCGGATGACCGTGACCTTGATCTGGCCGGGATAGGTCAGCTTCTTCTCGATTTCTTTGGCCACTTCGCGGCTCAACAAGACCGCCTCCTCATCGCTGAGCTGGTCGCTGTCGACGATCAGGCGGACTTCCCGGCCCGCCTGGATGGCATAAGTCTTACTGACCCCGTTAAACGACCGGGCGATCTTCTCCAGGTCCTCCAGGCGCTTGACATAAGACTCTAACATTTCCCGCCGTGCTCCAGGACGGGCCCCGGACAGAGTGTCGGCGGCCTGCACCAAGACAGCCAACAGACTTTCGGGAGGGGTATCCTCGTGGTGAGCGGCGATGGCGTGCACCACCTTGGCAGATTCGCCATAGCGTTTCGCCAGTTCGGCCCCAATCAGGGCATGTGGCCCTTCGATTTCATGATCCACCGCCTTTCCCACATCATGCAGCAGTCCGGCCCGTTTGGCCTGCTTGACATTAACTCCCAGTTCGGCGGCCATGATGCCGCACAGAAAGGCCACCTCCTTGGAATGCTGCAGGACATTTTGAGCAAAACTGGTGCGATATTTCAATTTACCCAGTAATTTGATCAATTCCGGATGAAGACCGTGCACCCCGACGTCGAAAGCCGCTTCCTCCCCGGCTTCCCGCACATTGACCTCCATCTCCTGGGTTACCTTTTCGACGATTTCTTCAATGCGGGCAGGATGGATGCGACCATCAAAAATCAGTCGTTCTAAAGACAGACGGGCTACTTCCCGACGGACCGGGTTGAACCCCGAGAGGATTACCGCCTCCGGGGTATCGTCAATGATAACGTCAATGCCAGTGGCAGCTTCGATAGCCCGGATATTGCGGCCTTCCCGACCGATGATGCGTCCTTTCATTTCCTCATTGGGCAGATTCACCACCGACACCGTCTGTTCGGCCACATAATCACCGGCATAGCGTTTAATGGCCAAGGCAATAATCTCTTTGGCTTTTTTATCCGCCAGTTCCCGGGCCTCAGCCTCGATTCTTTTGACTAGGCGAGCGGCATCGCTGCGCACTTCCCGTTCCAAAGCCTGAAGTAAAAGACTGCGGGCCTCTTCCGAACTGATGCCGGCCAGCCGCTCCAACTGGTTTTTTTGTTCCTGAATTAATTGTTGATATCGGTTCTCCTGGTCCTGGAGCGCCTTCTCGATTTTGGCCACCGCTTTTTCTCGCTTGGCCAATTCTGAGTCTTTGCTGTCCAGGGTAGCGGTTTTGCGTTCCAGGTGCTCTTCCTTTTGCAGAAGCCGCTTTTCCAAGATATTAAGTTCCAGTCGACGTTCCCGAGCCTCCTTGTCGAAATCAACTTTTAATTGGTAAAGCTGGTCTTTTGCCTGAAGACTGGCTTCCTTCCGAATACCATCGGCCTCTTTCCTGGCCTCGTCCAACATTTTTTTAGCCAGGCTCTCCACAGATTTGATCCGGGATTCCAGGATAATTTTGCGGAGGTAGAAGCCGGCCAGCAGACCCAAGCCTCCAGCCACTACTAAAAAGAGCAGTGTGGTCGATGCCACCGGCCAACCCATAAGATTTCTTCCCTCCTTGATTATTACTACTGCTCCTCAGCAAGTCTTGAGGACAGATTATGTGAAATTTATTTCAAAACTTTTTATTATGAATTTAAGAGAAGGGATAGACGCGATAGAAAGCCGCGCGAGGCTGGCTAACAGGGGCGGGTAATTAAATAGACAAGCGGTTCACCGCTCATAGTTAAAATTAACTCGGGTCTATGAACTGCACGAAGATATTGCTCGAGGTAAATGATACCCCGGCGCGGTACAGACTCTTATTTCCCTCCTTTCTTAAGCCTGACCTTGCCTGGGTGAGGATAGTATCCCTCAACCCGGGTGAGGTTTTTACCTCCACAAGATCTTATTAGGTATTTTGAACCATCCCCGCAGGTGGTAATAGAATAACTGGTCTGTCGGGGCCAGATTGTTCTCCAAACCGCCCCCGGGCACTTCAAATCCCGTTTTTCCAGTCTCGGCTTCCACTTAGATAATACTAGTCCGACCTGGCCTAAATAATTTCGCTTCCCCCACCATTGATGCCGTGTTAACAGGAAGTTTTGAACCTCTAAAGTTCAAGTGGGTCTCTATGGTTGCTCCTTTAGGCTTTCCCTCTCGGGTCGTGCACACCGGAGTCCACCCGAAACCCGGTTTGGTAGTGTTGGAACAACAACTAATCTGTTAATCACGAGCACTGCAGGGGAAGCGAACTGCGCGTCTCGATTAATTTAATTAAACGTTGTGATTTAGTTTCGACTTCCCTTTGGAGTTGCTGGTATTCCTCCTTGGTTTCTAGATATTCATAAGCCAGATTGAGGGCAGCCATAATGGCTACCTCTAGGGGAGATATAGAGGGCAAGGCCTGCCTGATTTCTTTAATCTTGTCGTCCACCATTTGGGTAATGAGCTCCACCCGGGCGGGGGGCGCGTCGCTTTTCAGGGTGATAGGCCGTCCCAGTATCTCGATTTTTATTGTTTCCGGCACCAGTAAATAATTACTCCTGTGCTTCGGCGCCGAGGCTGCCTAATTTAGCCAAGAGCTGATCTATGCGCTGCCGTACCAGCTCCCGCTCTCGGCCCATTTTTTCCAGGGTTTCCTGACTTTCCTTGAGAGCCTGCTCCTTTTCCTGTAGAGATTTGAGTAGAGAGGCATTATCCGATTTCAAGGTCTGATACTGAGTGAGGATCTGTTCCAGTCTATTCTCCAAGACTTCAAAGAGCTCTATGGACACTCTCGCTTCCCCTTTAATTTGTATGGTTTGATTTTATTCCATGAGGATAAAATGTCAAGGACTTTTAAACCGGTCCGGTCAGGCTCTGACGCAGACGAGCCGCCAGGCCAGAATAGCGTTTTAAAGGCCGATCATTCCTGATGGCCATGCTCAAGGCTTTTTTACTACCCAATAGGATTACCAGCTGTTTCCCTCGGGTAACCGCGGTGTAAAGCAGATTCCGTTGGAGCATCAGATAATGTTGAGTGGTAAGGGCAATGGCCACCGCCGGGAACTCGTTTCCCTGAGCTTTATGGATCGAGATGGCGTAGGCCAGGGTAATTTCATCCCATTCCGCCGGCTCGTAAACCACTTCCCGACCCTCAAAATCAACCCTGAGCAAGTTGTTGACGGCATCAAAGCCGCTCACCCGGCCGATATCCCCGTTGAATACCTCTTTATCATAGTTATTGCGCAATTGCATGACTTTATCATGTAATTTAAATGTCCGACCGCCCCGTTCCCAGGCCGGGGCAATACGATTGAGTTGCTTTTGTAATTCCTGGTTAAGATTTTGAACCCCGACCACCCCCCGATGCATGGGGGTCAGGACTTGAATATCCTTCACCGGATCAAAACCATACTGTCGGGGGAGCCTCTTTACCACCACCTCCAGCAGCCGGTCCCGGAGCACTTCCGGATCGTCAATCTCCAGGAAAAAGAAATCAGCATGTTGGGACTGACAAGGGAAAATCGGGAAATGCCCCTGGTTTATTCGGTGGGCATTTATGACAATCAGACTCTGGCGGGCCTGCCGATAGATTTCTCGCAACTGAGCGACCGGGATGACCCGCGAATCGATAAGATCTTTGAGGACATTACCCGGACCTACCGAGGGCAATTGGTGGGCGTCGCCGACCAGAATGACACGAGCGGCGACCGGCAAGGCCTTCAACAGATGGTACATCAGGATAGTATCCACCATAGAAACCTCGTCGACAATGACCACATCGGTCTTCAAAGGCTGGGCGGCATTATGACGGAAGCCGCCGGTCTGGGGCGAAAATTCCAGGCAGCGATGGATGGTCGAGGCCTCGCCGCCAGTAGCCTCAGACAACCGCTTGGCGGCCCGGCCGGTAGGGGCCAATAGGGTCACCCGGGCCCCCAGGGACCGGTAGATATCCCGGATACAGCTGATAATGGTGGTCTTGCCGGTTCCCGGCCCTCCAGTAATCACCAGCACCTTTTCGGTCAGGGCACTGGTCACTGCCTGAGCTTGCTCCGCTGATAACTCCAGGCGGCGGCGATTTTGCGCCCATTCCAGGGCCTGATCCAGGGCCAGCGGCCGCTCTAAGCCAGGTCCCTGCTGCAGCCGGGCCAGCAAATGGGCAATGCCGGTTTCGGCCACAAAAAAGGGTCTGCGGTAGATGCGTTCCTCTCCACCTTCCCAAGACTCAATCACCAGGTGGCCTGTTTGCGCCTGGCTTTCCAAGGCTGCCTCCAGGGGCGGAGCTTCGGCTTCCAATAACTCTTGGGCCTTATCAATCAAAAGTTGGCGGGGAGCATAGACATGCCCCTGCAAAGCCAGTTGGTCCAGGGTATAGATGAGACCGGCAGCCAAGCGGAGCGGGGACTGGCGATCGATGTTGAGGCGGGCGGCAAGACGATCAGCAGTGAGAAAGCCGATGCCATAAACGTCGGTAGCCAATTGATAGGGGTTGGCACTGACCACCTGAATGGCCTGAGAACCATATTGTTTGTAGATCTTAGTGGCATAGGCCACCCCCACCCCATGCTCCTGGAGAAACAGCATAACCTCGCGGATGTCTTTTTGGGTTTCCCAGGCCGCCTGGATCTGGGCGGCCCGTTTGCTGCCAATACCCTCTACTTCCTGTAATCGTTGGGGGGCATTATCGATGACCTCGAGGGTCTGGTCGCCGAAGTGTTTGACCAGACGCCTGGCCAGCTCTGGCCCGATGCCGTGAATAAAGCCCGAGGCCAAATATTTTTGTATTCCGGTAGCGGTCGCCGGAACCACCGAGGTCCACCAGACTACCTGAAACTGCTCACCAAAGCGGGGGTGAAAGACCCAACGACCCTTGAGGCGCACCTGTTCCCCTGCCTGGATGCCGGTAAGCCGCCCTACCACCGTAACCAAGTCCGGACGGTCCCTGGTCTTGAGGCGGGCCACGGTAAAGTGGCTTACCGGATGCGTATAACTGATCCGCTCCACCTGTCCGGTCAAAGTGGCTAAATCATGATGATCCGAGGGTTCCGGGAAAGTTGACGTCACCGCGATAGCCTAGCCAAGCAAATAGAGTATTTCTTCCATGATAGCAGAATTCGACAATTTCCAGAAGAGAAGATTGCCGCCCGGCAGCCGCCTTTGAACTTTTTAGCCCCGGTCACCAGGTTTGGGGCATAAAAAAGCAGGGAGGACTCCCTGCTCAACAAGTTTCTATCTAATTGCCTAAGGAAAACGCTCAACTAATAAATATATCGGCCGCCTTTCGACAGGACCGAAGCGGTTGCTTAAAATCTGCTCCGCTTCGGTTCGGGTTCTCTAATCATTAGCCGTCATTGCCGGTTATCCACTTTTCCTGACACTTGGGGCAAATACCTTGAACCTCCAGGTTGTGGGTTTTGATATGGTAGCCGAACCGCCAGGCCAGTTTCTGCTCCACACAGGTGAGCAAGGGATCCTCGAATTCGACAATAGCCCCGCAATTCAGACAGCGCAGGTGGCAATGATGGGGCTGACCATAGATGGACTCATAATGCCAATGACCATCGGTGAAATCGACTTCGCGGATCAATCCGCAATCCAACAGCAGCGGCAGGGTTCGATAAATAGAGGCCTTGGAAACCTTGATCCCCTGACGCCGGAGGCGAAGATACAGGCCATCCACATCAAAATGTCCCTGGATAGCGGCGATTTCCTGCAGGATCTTTTCCCGCTCCGGGGTTTGCCGCAACCCCCGTCCCCGGATGTACTCCTTGAAGATTTCCAACTCAGATTTCATATGAATTTTTAATTTATTGAGATTCAGATACAAATATAAAGGACAACGGGGGATTCTGTCAAGAGATTCTGGGAAGATAATATCTTTGCAGCTGAGGAGCAACGAGTAGGTTGGCACGTTTCCCAGAAATTGCAGGTTCCGGAAAACCTAAGACTGATCAAACTTGCGCTCCGCAGCCCTAGTTAAATCCTGCCGAACATATCTCGGAAGCCCTGCGGAAAAAACATTTGGCCAATAAGGCCTTTAGGAACTTTGATGACGTGGAGGATAACCTTCCGGCTTGCCACCTTAGAGACCAGGATAGAAGAACCCCAGCGTCCAGCCGGTTGCTAAAATGTGTTAGGCACCAACAGCGGATTTAGTGTATAAAAAAAAAGCTGATTTGTCTCCGAGCCAGGATGGCGGATATGATCATTTGACGGGGGAGAGCGAGTGGAACGGATAACGGTCAGGGAATTTCTGAGTTCTTTGGGTCATCAGGCCCAACTTGGGGTAGTCACACCAGGAGCTTCCTTGAAGGATGTAGTCCGGGCCATGGTCAAAGGGCACCGGCGGCGGATGGTCTATGTAGTTGATGGGGAGGGGAAGCTCATAGGTGCGATATCATTGGATGTGCTTAAGGATGTGATCTTCCGATTTTATCTGTCCGATCGAGTCAGTGACATCATGGTAGTCAGTGAACATATTACCGAACTTTTCACCTCGGAAAAGGCCGAAGATGTAATGGACCCCGACATCAGCAGCTGTCAGGAGCAGGAAACCCTCCACGAGGTGTTAGCCCGAATGATTGAACGTAATATCCGGGACTTGCCGGTCCTGGATCAGCAGGGCCGGGTCATTGCTGACCTCGATATCCTGGACCTCTTGGAGTTGTGGCTCAAGAAGAGAGAAAAGGCGCTTCAATGATCAGCCATCCCTTACTGGCGGTAGGTCTATTGCTGATTCTAGGTTATTGGGGAGGCCGGGCCGCTAACGCCATCAATCTGCCCCGGATCAGCGGCTATCTGGTGGCGGGCATGCTGCTTAGCCCCTCTTTTTCCAATATCTTGTCGCGTCGGGTAATCGATGAAGATCTTTATATCATCACCGAAATCGCCCTGGGTATTATCGCTTATTCCATCGGGGGCAGTCTGGTTTACGAACGCCTTAAGCGTTTAGGAAAAATTATACTATGGATCTCCGTCTCCCAGGCGGTCGGGGCCTTCCTGGTCACTGCGGTTCTGCTGACCCCGGCTTTGCCCTGGTTAACCGGTCTTCGAGGGCCAGATTATCAACTGTTTGCTACTTACCTGCCCATGGCCCTGATAATCGGAGCCATCTCAGTAGCCACCGCTCCCGGAGCGGTACTGGCTATAATCGCTGAGCTGCGGGCCAGCGGTCCCTTCACTACTACCTTACTGGGAGTCATTGCCCTAGATGACGGCTTAGCGATTATCTTTTTTGCCCTGGCCGAGACTGCTGCTCATGTCTTAATTAATCCCGAGGCAGTTTCATGGCTCAGGATGATAGTAAGTCCAGTACGAGAGATAGGCTTCTCCCTGCTGCTGGGGGGATTGGCTGGCATGGGTCTGAAATTTATGGCTCGCCTGGTTCGTCGGCGGGAAGCGTTGTTCATGGTGATACTGGGTGTTTTATTCAGTACCAGCGGAGTGGCGATCTTATTAAGACTCTCGCCCTTACTGGCTAATATGGTCGTAGGCTTTATTATTGTCAACCTGGAGCGGCGGCACCATGATTTTTTTATGGTAATCGAACAGATCGAAGAGCCGCTGTTTGGCCTCTTTTTTGGGCTGGCCGGAGCCCATCTGGACCTGGGGGTATTCAAGTCGGCCGGATTGCTGGCCCTAACCATTATCATCTGTCGTATCAGTGGCAAAGAATTGGGGGCCTGGGTCGGAGGGCAAATCTCCCGCGCCCCAAAAGTGATCAAAAAATATTTAGGACTGGCCCTGTTCCCCAAAGCCGGAGTGACGGTCGGTCTGGTGCTGGCGGCCCGGGAGATCTTTCCCCAACCTCTGGTGGCCAGTATCTTAGTGGGCGCGGTGATCGGCTCGGTAATCATTAATGAGCTGATCGCTCCACCCCTGGTCAAATATGCTCTACTCCGGGCTGATGAAATTTCCCATACCAGTAAACCCCTATCACAGGAGGGCTAATGAAGATCGGCGAGGTCCTGGATAAACTCGACAACCTGCCCTATCTGGCGGTCAGCGGTGACGCGACTCTTGAGCAGGTAGCTGATAAAATAACCGATCTGCGGCAGGTGCGTGGAATTTATGTGGTGGATGAGCAGGGGCGGCTGCAGGGGACCATCTCTTTAGGAGCCTTGATCCGCCATGTTATCGAAGCGCGTAATAAACCCAGCTTTTTCGTCCGCTCGTTGTTGACCCGCCTTACTTGCCAGAAAGTAGCCGACATTATGGACAAGCATGTGATCTATGCCCGGAAAAGCGATGCTCTGGATAAAGCTATTGACCGGATGGCGGGGGCTAATATCAAAGAAATCCCCATTGTGGATGATCAGGGCCGCATTATCGCCAATGTCGGCATCCTGGACCTGTGGAAGTTGGCGGGAAAATAGCTCTTTAAATTGGAAGGCGGGGACTGGCTTTCTCCGCCATGCCGCCTTTTATCTGGCCTAACGCCAAAGGCGAACCCTCAGGTTCGCCTTTCGGAGGTATTGTCCGCTGAGCTAGTTAGTGCTCATGATCGTGGACTTCGGCTTCATGAGCCGGATGTTCATGCTCATGAGAGCCATGCTCGCCGGGGTGCTCATGGTCGTGCACGTGGATATCCCCGGCATGCTGATGGGGATGGGAGTGTTCGTGCACATGTTCATGCACATGGGTATGGGAATGCTCATGCGAATGAACCAAATCCCCATGCCGATGCTCATGGGTATGCACATGCGTGTGCTCATGAGCATGTAGGTGCCGATGTTCATGGGTGCCTTGCATTGCGTTCTCCTCCCTTCATAGGATGTTCCAGTCCTTCATGGACTGAGTTACATATATTTTAAAGCTCAGAATAGAAAGTGTCAAGGCTTTTGTGGAGGGCTTTAACAAACTCAAGTTTATAAAATCCTGCTGCTAGGCCGCCCGCAGGGCAGTGACAATATTCATCCGGGCAGCGCGCAGGGCCGGTAACAGTCCTCCAACCAACCCCATACCCAGGGCAAAAAGCAGGCTTTTGATGAAAATTGCCTGGGACAGGGCAAAATTAAAGGCAATTTCCGAGAAGGTCTGCCAATTCGTGGTGGAAATATTGATAAATTGCAGAAAGGAGGCCGCTCCCAGACCGCCCAGGCCGCCGATCAGACCGATCAGCAAGGATTCGATTAGAATGGCGGTCAAGATATTGCCCCGGCTAAACCCCAAAGCCCGCAGGGTGCCAATCTCCACGGTGCGGCTGGCCACCGCCGCGTACATAGTGATCATCGCACTCAACACCGCGCCGACGCTAAAGATGCTGGTCAGGACCATGCCCAGCAGGCGGATGAACTCGGCCAGGCGCTCGGACTGCTCCTCATAAAAAATCACCTCCCGCTTGACCTGGACGGTCAGCCGGGGATCGCTCTCCAGGCGCTCCCGCAAGGCCTTAAAATCACCGGGATTCCTCAATTTGAGCACCACATCGGAATAGGCCGGGCGCCGAAAGGCCTGCATCAGTTGATCAACATCACCCCAGATCTCGGAACTGAAACCGGTATTACCGGCGTCTAAGATGCCGACGATATTCCAGTTGCGCATGGCAAAGCGCAAGGTCTGACCCAGACCGCTGTCGGCAAAACGGCGGGCCACGCTCTCCCCCACGACGATTTCGGTGGACCCGGGCCGGAAAAAGCGCCCCGCCGCCAGTTTAATTTCCGGTCGCATCTCCAGGGATATCGGCTTGACTCCCCGGATGGTGACATTACTGCGTTGGCCGGTGCTCTGTTTGGGCAGGTTGATGAGCACCACCACCTCCGGGGAAACCAGTGGCATTCCCTGGGGGTTGAGAGCGATTTCCGGCTGGGAAGCAACAATCGCCGCCTGATCCCGGTCGATAACGCTTTGCACCTCGGATTCGGCTGAGGACCTCAGAACCAGAGCATTGTCGTAGGAGCCGGTCGCCACCAGGGTCTGCCTGAGCCCTTCGGCCAACATCAACACCGAAGCAAAAACAAAGACCACCAGGCTCATGCCCCCGGCGGTGAGTATGGTGGTCAGCCGCCGGGTCCAGAGATTGCGGAAACTATAGCTCAGCGGAATCTTCATTACCTGGTTGAATTAACTATCCCAACCGCCGCAGACCCTCGGCGATGCTCAGCCGGGCGGCCTGCCAGGCCGGGATGATGGCCGAGACCACTCCCACCCCCAGTGAAGTCAACAGTCCGGCGATTAAAGTAACCGAACTAATGTTAAAGATTCGAAAGTACTGCGACAATGCGGTACGGAAGACATGGGCGGCGGGAAAGCTCAAGGCCAGCCCGATTATCCCCCCAACAAGGGCGATGGCGATGGACTCCCCACTGATCAGCCCCACCAAGTGCCAGGGCTGAAACCCCAAGGTCTTGAAGGTGGCATATTCATTTATCCGTTCCCGGGCAGTCATGGCCATGGTATTGGCCAGCACCACCAGGATGACCCCGATGACCAGAAAAGAGACCACCTGGATAGACATCAGGATGGCTTCGGTCATGGCCACAAAGCCCAGATGAAAGGCCTTTTCGGTTTCAGTCAGGGTCTCGGCTAGGGAATTTTTGAACAGGGCGTCGATCCGGCCGGCCACCGGCGCAGCCTGGTCGGGGTCATCGACCCGGCTGATAAATACCCCCACATGATTAGCCAGAGCTGGGGCATTTTTTTCCAGGGTTTCGTTAAGGTAATCCCAGTGAAAAAAGAAACGGCCTTCATCGGTGCTTTTTTCTGCCCCGGTATAGATGCCCCGCAACACAAACTCCAGGTTGACCGGGTAGATTCTGCCTCGAATCGGAATGATATCCCCTAGCTGCCAATCATATTTTTCTGCCAATTGGCGCCCGGCAATGGCTGCATTGCGCTCCTTTAAGAAGGCCAGTTTCTGGTCCTGAGGGATGATGAACTCAGGATAGAGGTCCAGATAATGCCGGGCTTCCACCGCAAATTGGGGGAAGAAATTTTTTTCGTCGATGTAGATGCCACCGAACCAGCTGCTGTAGGAGACTTCGCTCACGCCGGGAACTGCCCTGATCTTGTTCAGATATGCTACCGGCAGGCGATAGATCAAAGAGACGGCGTTGCGGGTCACCAGCCGATAGGCGGAGGAACTCTCTACCCCGGCATACCAGGCGCCTACCACGGTACGCAGCAGTCCGAAAGAGAGGATGGCCACCGCCATGCCAGTGATGGTTAAAAACGTCCGCAGCCGGTGGCGGAGGATATTTCGGAAAATAATTTTAAAAACCATGAACCTAAGTCTTATTAGTCGGAGCAATTAAAAGATTTATTTAAGGGAAGGACTGGAGGACCGCTGACCCTGCCCCCCCCGCTCCCAGGATCAGTTTTTATCTGCCCGGACAAGATGCCGGTGCCTCCTGATAAAGTACCTGGTTTAAAGTTCCGGTGTTTCATAGGGCTGGTCTTTAGAGTTTAAGACCCCCTTGTCTAGATGCCGTACCCAGGAGGCCCGGGACGCGGCCCGGGGGTCATGGGTGACCATAATGATGGTCTTCTGAAATTCTTGATGCAGGCCGGTCAGCAGATCGAGAATCTCTTCCGCCGAAACCTTATCGAGATCTCCGGTCGGTTCGTCAGCGGCGATAATGGTCGGATCGGTAATCAAGGCCCGGGCAATGGCTACCCGTTGCTGTTGTCCGCCGGAGAGTTGCCGGGGATAATGGTGCATGCGGTCTTCCAGTCCCACCAGGCCAAGCGCCACCTCCACATGCTGGCGGCGCTCCAGGCGGGATAAATCGGTTAACAGCAGCGGCAATTCAACATTCTCAAAGGCGGTCAGCACCGGGATGAGATTATAAAACTGAAAGATAAAGCCCACATGCCGGGAGCGCCACACCGCCAGGGCGGACTCGGACAGACTGTGGATATCAATGCCGTTTACCCGGAGAATTCCCTCATCCGGGTGGTCAATTCCGGCGATCAGGTTGAGCAGTGTCGTCTTGCCGGAGCCGGACGGCCCCATCAGGGCCAGAAACTCCCCCTCCGGGATGGACAGGCAAACATCATTGAGGACCGGGATGGTTTGGCTGCCCCGACGATAGGATTTGTACAGATGGCGAATCTCCACCAGACCGCCGTTACTACTTATATCTTCAGAACATTCCCTTACTGTCATTCAAACTTCCTTTACTTTGACTTTGTCGCCGTCCTCCAGGTCGGCCGGCGGCGCAATTACCACCTTGTCTCCATCTTTAAGGCCAGCCTTGATTTCCATCATATCGCCCAACCGAGCTCCGGTTGCCACTGGCACCGTCTTGACCTGGTTCCCTTGAACCACGAAGGCGATTTTTCTGTTCTGGTGCTCAACCAGGGCCTTAGTGGGGACCGCTAAGCGCGGTTCCTCCTCCCCGGGCTGGAGGGGCCGGGACAGAAAGGCTACCTTGGCGCTCATCTCCGGCAAAATGCGGGAGTCAAGAGCCAAGAATTTAACCTTGGTAAGGACAGTGGCCTTGGAGCGGTCGGCGGTGGGCACAATCATGTGGACTTCGCCCTGAAAACGCTCACCAGGTATGGCATCCAACTGAATTTCACAGGGTTGTCCCACTCTGACCTGGCCGATGTTGGATTCCGAAACATCGGCCTCTACCATTAAAGAGTCCATGTCGGCCATGGTCACTACCGCGGCCCGGGCATTGGTTGCGGCCCCGAACGGGGCCACCACTTCACCCACTTCGGCGTTTTTGGTCAGCACCAGACCATCGAAAGGCCCCCGGATCAGGGTGTATTCCAACTCGGTCTGGGCCTTGGCCAGCGCTGCCTTAGCTGCCTTTATATTAGCGGTCGCAGCGGTTACGGCCGCCTGTGCTTTTTTATACCGAGCCTCGGCGGCATCGAAATCCTGGCGAGATACCAGGTCGGCGGCCACCAGTTCTTTAAAACGTCTATAATTGACTGCGGCATCCTCTAACTCGGCTTCTGCTTCTAACCGGTTGGCTTCTGCCACCTTGACATTGGAGGCCCACTGATCCCGGGCCGCAATTAGGTCCTGATTCTCCAGACTGGCAATGACCTCATTTTTTCTGATCCGGCTGCCTTCTTCAACCCCCAGGTAGGCCAGCCGACCCGTGCTTTTGGAAGAGACCGCGGCCTTGCGCTGGGCCACTACATAGCCACTGGCATTAAGCAAAGTAAAGGCCTGAGCCGGATAGATCTTGACCACTGTGGCCACTTCCACTTCCCGGGCCAAAGACAACAGGCCCGCGGCATACAGAACGACCAGAATGAGGAGGAAGGTTGACAGCAGCACCGCGGCGATAACGACTCGGAAACGGCGTTGTGGCCGTAACAGACTGGCGTCGTCAGCACCCCGCTTAATACGCAGAGATTTTAGATCCAAGGATTTTTTTTCTTTTTCCAATGACAGACTCCAGGTTACCGGTCAGTAACAGCCTTGGTTTTGATATTCGATTATTTTACATTTTTTTAAAAATAATACCATAGGCTTAGCTTAGCAAGACCTTACCATCAGTGCTCCTGGATGGGGATCATTTTTTCGCCAATTGTATGTCTGCCTAACTCAAGCTCCCTGGCCGGTATAGAGACGGCCAGGTCCTTGGTTGTTCTCCCCGCATGCCTCTGATAAAATCTAACAGTCGTAAAATTTCCTCAGCTACTGATTTCTAAAAACTTGTTAAACTGGATCTTTTAATCTTATGGAACTCTTGGCCCCGGCCGGGAATCTGGAATCTTTTTTTGCCGCCTTGGAACAGGGCGCGGACGCGGTTTACGTCGGCCTCAAAGCCCTCAGCGCCCGGGCCTATGCCACCAATTTTACTCTAAAGGAGCTTTCTTCCCTGGTGACTATTTGTCGGCAACAGGGTCGAAAGCTCTATGTCGCCTTGAATTCCCTGGTCAAGGAAGGGGAACGGGCTGAACTGCTGGATACCCTGGCCGCCTTGAACGACATCCGGCCGGATGCCCTGATCATTCAGGATCTGGGGGTCCATTACCTGGTGCGCCATCATTTCCCGAGACTGCCGCTGCATGCCAGCACCCTGATGACTATTCATAATTCCCTGGGGGTGGAGCAGGCTGCGGCCATGGGATTCAAACGGGTGGTACTGGCCCGAGAATTGACCCTGAAGGAACTGGCCGCTATTCGCCGCCAAACCCGGATCGAACTGGAAGTCTTTGTACATGGGGCACTGTGCTTCAGCTTTTCGGGACTTTGCCTGTTCAGCAGTTTTCTGGGAGGCAGGGCTGCGACCCGGGGCCGGTGCACGCAACCTTGCCGCCGCGCCTATCGCTATGATGGTGGTTCTGGCTATCTGTTGTCCATCAGCGACCTGTCGGCCCTGGAAATGGTCCCTCAACTGGCGGCGTTGGGAATAAACGCCATTAAAATCGAAGGGCGGATGAAGAGCGGTGATTATGTCGGCTGGGTCGTTCAGGCCTACCGGCGGGTCCTGGATGCGGCTCCGGCCGAACGGCCGCAGACCCTGGCCGAAGCCCGGGAGCTTTTAACCAAAACCTATAGCCGTCGAACCACCACCGGGTTTTTGCGCGCTGCGGTCCCTGATAATCTGTTGGCTCCCCAGGATACCGGCAACATTGGCGAATTGCTGGGAACTTTACAGAATGTGCAGGGGGAACAGGGAACCCTGACCCTGGAGCATGATCTGGCCTTAGGAGACCGCTTGCGGGTTCAGGACGCCGCCAGCGGGGACCGCCGCGCCTTTACCCTGAAAAAACTGGAATACCAGGAGTGGCCAGTCTCACAAGCCTGTTCCGGGCGGGAAGTCCGGATCAGTCTGCCTTTCCCAGCCCACCCCGGAGACCTGGTATTTAAAGTCGGTGAGACCACCACCACCGGAAGCCGTTCCCACCGCAAGTGGCAAGAACAGCTGTTCAGACTGGCTCCTCCGACGTTCACCGGTCCGGTTCAGCTTCCTATGGCGCTTAAGGCTTTCAACCGACCAAAATCCCAGAAACACAATCCGGCTGCGGGTCGGCCCCGCCTGTATGTCCGCCTCCGGTCGCTTCCAGAGGCGGTGGCCCTCAGCCGTCAGGTTAGGACCGGGCTGATTGTCGATCTGGACGAGGCCAGTTATAATGATTATCTCACCCACTACCGCCGCGGAAAATTGCCGCGGCAGCTGATCTGGCGACTACCACCGATCATCCCGGAGACTGCCGTGCCCCGCTACCGGCAGGCCATGGCTACCCTAGGGGATGCTGGTTGCAGCCACTTTATGATCAGCAACCTGGGTCATTTGCCGCTGTTGGCGGGGCGAAAAGTCACCATATTTTCCGATTATCCGTTGCATTGCCTTAATTCCTGGGCCGTTCAGGCCGCCTCGGAACTGGGGGTGGCTACCGTCACCTTGTCGGTGGAGGCTGACCGCCAGACCCTAAAGCAATTATTAAACCGTGTGTCCGGCAACCATCTGGTCAGCTATCTCTTTGCTTACCTGCCCCTGATGATTTCCCGGGTGCCACTGCCAAAAGACAAAAAGAGCTGGCGCCTGCAAAGCCCCCACCGCGAAAATTTCCGGCTAATACCGCAAAACGATTTGACCCTTCTCTATCCGGTGATCCCCTATTTCTTGGGAAAGGCCTATGCTGAACTCCAGGCCGGAGGAATCGGCCATTTTATTATCGATCTGACCCAGAGTGGCATCCCGACCAAGGAGGTGCCGGCGATGATCCGGCAATTAGTCAGAGGAAAAATTTCTGGCCATTCTACAGTTATGAATTTTTATCGTAACTTAGATTAAGTTCTTTTTCCCCGGGGTTTTGACAAATAAATTTTAAACTGTTAATAAATGACTATACTAAAGATAGCCGTCAACTTCATGAATTACTAATTACAGATAAGCGCTAAGTAAAAAATTAAATTTATGGAAACCAAAAGCTTACATTACAAAATTGAATTCAGTTATGATCCGCAGAAAGGACTGTTTACGGCCCGGATTCCAGGATTGAAAGGTCTGAGCGCTGTCGGTGAGACCTTTGCCGAAGCCGAGGCCAGTATCAAAGACGCGGCCTTGCAATATCTGGAAAGTCTGCACCTGGACAAAAAACCCCTGCCCCTGGACGAAAAAGACCTGATTGAAGGCATCTATATTCGCATTCCCCGGCCATGAAGACGCATCCCAGTTTCAGGTGGGCGTGTTCCAGATAGGCTTGCAACTACTGTAAAGAGTTACGTACTAGTGTTTGCTCAGCGAAAAGGAGAAACGAGTGCCTCGCATTGATGACTATAAACAATCCTTGGCCCTGGCCGTGGAAGAACTTAAACTGGCTCCACCCCAAGAGGTTGCGGCCCGCAGCCAGGCCCGTTATGAGGTTCGGGGAGACGGCCAGGAGGGCCTCATCCTGGCATATTTTGGCCGTCCGCATTGGATCAGCTGGCCCGAGATTAAGGTGGCTTATCTTGAGGAGGAGGGTGAGGTAAATATTCAGGAGCAGATTCTCATGCTCCATTATCTGACCACCACCCAGGGGAAACCCTTGACCGGCAAAAGCATTGACTTCCGCCAAGTGCCCGCCGGAGAATTCTACCACCACGCCTTTGTGCAGCGGGCCCGAGTGCCCCTGCTCAAGGTTTTCGGGCATGACCTGGATCTATACCAGAAGGTTGCCGAAATGATGGGAGGCACCCGGATCGAGTTGGGTGATGTGGCTGCCACATATCAGGCCTTTCCCCTGGTCCCCATTACTCATGTGCTCTGGAAAGGGGATGACGAGTTTCAGCCCGAAGTCAATATCCTTTACGATGAAAGCATTGTGACCCACCTGCCGACCGAGGACATCGCCGCCCTATCCGGGTTTTCCGTTTACCGGCTGTTTGGCGCAGCCCGAAAATTGCAAACTTAAATCACCTGATCGCTCCGAAGATTTTATCGTTAGTCTGGTGCTGCCGATGCTGACCGAACTGCGGATCAAGAATCTGGCTATCCTGGACCAGGTCAAACTGGAGCTGGAGCCGGGATTAAATATCCTGTCCGGGGAAACCGGGGCCGGCAAGTCCATGATTATCCAGGCCGTTCATTTGCTGCTCGGAGCCCGGGGCAGCGAAGAACTGATCCGCAACGGCGCTCAGGAGGCTGAAATCGAAGCCCGGTTCTGGGTGCCTCCAGACGACCAGGGGAAACCTGGGCTGGCGGAAATGGCTGAGGCAGCCGACGGCGAGGTCTTGCTCCGCCGCCTCGTTAACCGCAGCGGCCGCAGTCGCGGCTATTTAAATGATCAGGCGGTGACCCTGAAATATTTGACTAATATCGGCCGGGAATTATTGAGCTTATCCGGCCAGCACGAATATCAGGTGCTTTTGGCCCCCGAAAACCACCTGGCCATTCTGGATGCTTACGGCGGCCTCAACGACCAGGTAGGGCATTTCCGCAGCCGGTATCAGGACTGGCAACAGCTTAAACGGGACTGGCAGCAGACCCTAAGCAAGCAACAAGAGTTAACCGCCAGCCAGGAGTTACTTGCTTTCCAGCTTCAGGAGTTGGAACAGGCCCAAATAGCGCCAGCAGAAGATGAGACCCTGGCCCGGGAACGGGAACGCCTGCGGCATGCCTCCCAGCTCTTTGAAGAGACCCGGAACAGCTATGACCGCCTCTATGCCGGAAAAACGGCACTGTTGGGAATGCTGAGCGAAATTCAGAACTCTCTTAATTTTATTAACCGGATTGACCCGGCCTGGCAAACCAGGCTGGCAGAGTTGGAAAATATCCACTATCAACTGGAAGATCTGGCCCTGGCCCTCAGGGATTATCTCCGCACCGTGCAGATGGACCCCCAGCGGCTTCAGGAAGTCGACCACCGCCTGGCCCTGCTGGAACGATTGAAACGCAAATACGGCCCGACTCTGCAAGAGGTGCTGGCTTTTCAGGACTGGGCTCGCCAGGAGGTAGCCCGGCTGGATGATTTTGACTCTCATCTCCAGGCTCTGAAAGAACAACTAGTGGCGGCCGGACAGGAACTTAGCCAGAAAGCCCAGGAACTTTCCCAGTGCCGCCAGGCAGTGGCGCAGCGGCTGGCGGCGGCGGTAGAAACCGAAATCCACAGCCTGGCCATGCCTCAGGCCCGGTTTACGGTCTTCTTCCAGAAATCGTCGGTTGAAGCTCCGGGAGCGTATGAGTTCTCCCCCACCGTCGGCGGCCAACCGGTGACCGCCACCGGCTGTGATCGGGTGGAGTTCTATCTGGCCCCCAATCCCGGTGAGCCTCCTAAACCACTGGCCCGCATTGCTTCGGGCGGGGAACTGTCGCGCCTGGTGTTGGGCCTGAAAAATATTCTGGCCCAGGAGGCTGGAGTGGAAACCGTGGTCTTTGATGAAGTGGATACCGGTATTGGCGGCGCAGTGGCTCAAGTGGTAGGACAAAAACTCCACAATCTGGCCAAAAAGCACCAGATCATCTGTATTACCCATTTACCCCAGATTGCTTGTTTCGGTGATTGCCACTTCCGGGTCGAGAAACAGGTCCAGGACGGCCGCACGGTAACCACGGTCACTAAGCTCACCGCCACCGAGAGGCTGAAGGAGATCGCCCGGATGCTGGGTGGGACCCAAATTACCGATACTACCCTGGCCCATGCCCAGGAATTATTGGCCCTGGCCCGGCAAAGCCAACCATGCCGTTGAACTATTAACTGCCGAAATTCTTTGGTCGAAGCTGGCGCTTAGCAAAGTCTAACAAAGGACTTGCAAAAAAGACTAATCATAATTATAATAAAAATTGAAAGGGGGCGTACTGGCTTCGACGTGGGTAGGGAACTAAAAGTTGCATGCCGAGGTCCTGTCTGCTCGTAAAACAGGTAGGGACTATACAACTGCCGACAATTACGGCTACGCTTTAGCCGCTTAAGGCTAACGCCTGAAGAAGCTAGCCGGGAGGATTCTTCAGGTGACGGCATTCCGGCTAGATCACTACTGATGTCTGCGCTCTAGTGATCGAAACCTTAGTGGGCTAGCGTATCGGGCATTCTGCCGGCGGAAGGCCTGATAGGTGAAAGAAATACACTGGCTAAGCATGTAGACGCTTTTAGGGACTATTTGCGGACGCGGGTTCGATTCCCGCCGCCTCCACCATCTTCATAAACCTCAGCACTGTTAGCAACCAGTCTTTAGTGGCAGACCACCCCCTTGGCTTGCAGATTCAGGCTGTGTGTCAGCCTATGTGCCACAGGCCAGCACCGCGCGGTAGTGGTGAGCCAGAGGAAAGGCGGAGGCCACATGGACGTACCATCTCCGGGCATGATAAGAAATTCTGGCCCCAACTTTGATCAGACGCTTGATCAGCCAATCAATGGACCGCCGCACATAGCGGGGCGGGATCTGATTATCCCAATAACGCTTGATGGTATTTCTGGAAATGCCCAACTCCCGGGCTATCGACCGCATCGATCGACCCTGCCGCTGGAATACTTGGATGGTATGCCATACTTCCATTGAAATCACCTTCCTGTTCCTCCGAGGCCATAACTGGTCCTCGGCATTATTACCCAGGTGGCTCAGTTTTCAGTGTATATCTTCAAGCCGGAAACTATTCAGAGCAACCCAGGCCTCAATCAGGGTGCCGTCCACGGTGAAATGCTCGTCCGACAGCAGTCCGGCTTGGGCCGCCTGCGCCAAGATCCGGGCAAAAAAGGCCGCCGCCAAATCCGATTTTCTGGGGGGATAGACGGGTGTCCCTCTCGGGGATACACGGGCTCGAACTCGCCATCCAGTTCGGCCAGGGCTTGATTCACCATTTTGCGGATCGGCCGGAGGGGATGGTCCTGGTGCACTCGGGCTTCGGGGCAAAGATCGCTGAATATCGTTTGCTGCTGGACAACGTCATCGCGCCTGGTCGCCGCCTCCGGATAAGGTATTGTTGTCATTATCTATAACAGTTTTTAGGCTTTAATGACCACACTTTTTGGCGCTCTCAAGTAACGAGTTTTTCAACAGCCGGTTAAGCCGCCTCGGGACATAAAAAACCACGGCAAGCCGCCGGGCTTCCGTGGTAATTACTCTATCATTATCTATAGGTTAGCAAGACAAAACCGTCCTCCCCCGGGATTAAGGTGATCTAGTAGAGGAGGGCTTTTTATCCCTTGGAGGCAACTAGCTAGATCCTGCAGGCCGACTCACAGATGGGCTGCCACAGTTTCTTCTCTTCCTCGGGGAGCTGGTCATACTCCTCCTGAGTGATGATACAATCCTCCGGCAAGGAATTCATGTCTTCGACAATGACGCAGTCAGGATAGGGGTAGCATTGCTCACAGGCGCAATGCACATATAAAGCCATTTCTTTTCCCTCCTTTTGAGTAACTATAGCAACAAAAAGGGGTGATCGCAACCCCTGGATTCCGGGCAGGCCAACACGTTCTCGACCCTTACCAAACCCTCCCACTGGGCAGCGTTGACTAATCCACAGCCAATGATTAGTTAAAAATTAGTTTAGGGGGGTGATATAAGGCGCGTTTTAAATAACAAGCCAATACTTCTAACAATTAACGCAAATTTAATGCGATTGGGTTCTTACCCGAGGAGGTCCAAATGAAAGATTACATGGAAATTATCCAACTCCCACCGGCTGAATCGGCATGTTTTCCAGGGTCTTAAACGGTGAATGGATGATGCCGATGTATTCCGCCTGGAATAGTTTCATCCGGTTATGTTCCTTGTCTTGATATTTTGGCACCTTTTCCGCCCGATATATACCTTAATCAGGCATGATTTCCCAGTGTTCGTGAAAAGAAGGACCGTTGGCCGTATAATTATGGCTCATGGTTCGGCCCTTCCCCAGCCGCTGTCCCTCCCGGGGTTTCCAAAATCTTAGGTTTATGGCCGGGATCAGGTGGAAACCGCGGTCAGTCTGTTCCTCGAGCCAGATCTCTTTTTCCTCAATGATCTTCCAGATCGTGCCATGCTTTTTATGTCGCACCCGTTGGCCGACCCGGGGCAATTGCAGCTTTTCCCGCAGTGGTTTGAAGCGATAAATCGATTTTTCCTCAACCTCCAGGATCGGCTCTCCCATCAGCATAATGCCGATAGCCCCGATGGGCGCGGTAACCAGAATAGACAGCACCGCCACCGCCAGGATCACCTCGCCTCCAGCCACTCCGGCCTCCAAGGGAATGGCCCCGATCGCCGCCTGCACCGTGGCCTTGGGAATATAAGAAACTACACAGAATAGTTTTTCTTTCCAGTTGAGGCCGGCGCCCAGCACGCAGAGGTAGGTAGCGACAGAGCGAAAGACCAGGCCAAAACCAATAACGGCCAGGCCCGCCAGGCCCGCGTCCCAGGCAACGTGAATATTAACCTCGGCCCCGACGAGGACAAACAGCAACAATTCGGCGAATACCCAGAGCTTTTTGAGTTTCTGGGAGATGATGTGAGCAATGGCCTCCTCTTTTTCGAGAATAATGAAGCCGATGGCCATGACCCCCAGAAGGCTGGCGATGGGCAGATAACGATGGGCCAGATCCTCAATCCACGTCAGGACAATGGCTACCCCCATGATCAGAATGGTCTTCCGGGGGGGCGCCAACTCGTATCTGAGAAAGAGTTTATACAAAATATAGCCGGGAATCAGGCCGACGATGATCCCCAGGACAATGGAGATTGGAATACCGGCCAGTTGCCAGGCCAGATTGATTTGTTGGCCGCCGTACACGCCCAGCAGAATGGTAAAGATCACAATCACAAAGACATCATCAATGGAAGAGGCGGCCAGAATGAGAGTGGGAATGCCTTTTTTGTCCCCCTTGCCGCGTTCCATAAAATTAATCATCAGAGGCACGACGACGGCCGGAGACACGGCACCCAGGATTGTTCCCAAAATGGCGGCTTCCAACCAGTTCAATTCCAGCAAAGTCGGAGCCAAGATAATCACCGCGAAAATCTCAAACAGGGCCGGCACTGCCGACATCAGCAAGGCCGGGCGGGCAGTACGATGCAGGGTATCGCGGCGCAGTTCAAAACCGGCCCGCAACAGAATGACAATCAGCGCCAGTTTGCGAAAATCCGCCGACACCGCCATCATGGCCGGGTCAAGAAGATTGAACACATAAGGTCCGGACAGGATGCCAACAATCAGCATGCCCACTAGGCCGGGCAGCTTGATCTTGCGGAACAGATAATCAGCAGCCAATCCCAAGACAATGATTACAGCGAGACTGAAAGCCATGCGCGATTTCTCCTCAAAAAAAAACTTCTACCGGATTGCACCATTGATATCCAATAGAAGTCATCAGCCTGTTGGCTCCAGCTACAGGCGGTTAGAGGCGGACCTCATCGCCATTAGTTGCTAGCCTTGATAGCATGGTCAGCAAAGTATGTCAAGTGTTTATCCAAACTTAATCTTGCTCCCGGGATAGAAATCATTTTCCACCACACCCAAACCCCTTCTCTCATAAAGTTGAAAGAACCGGCGGATTTCAGGGTTCAGATGGGCTGATCTTCTCCAAAAATTTAAAAGACCGCAGCTCTCGGATCCCATGATGACGGATGAAGCCTTGCACCAGGTCAAGACATTGCTTCTGAGCCAGGGGGGGGAACCGCAGTCGGGAAAGTTTTTCCAAAGGCAGGCTCTGGGCCAGCCGCAGCAGTTTCCAGGTTCCGGCCTGCAGATGGTAAAGACGACCGCCGGCCTTGGCGGTGCATTGAGCGCAGATGATGCCGCCCTGGTCGATGCTGAACCAGAGCTGTCCTTGGGGCACTTGCTGACACTTCAGGCAAGTCTGCCAGCGAGGACCATAACCGGCCAGGACCAAGAGACGGATCAGAAAACTGCATAACAGGGACTCGGGCGGCAGCCCCTGGTCCAACAGATTCAAGGCAAGTTCCAGGGTGGCAAAAGTCTCCGGCACATTCTCCTGAATACCGACGATTTCTCCGGCCAGTTCGCTCAGACAGGCCGCCACTCCCAAGCGGTTCAGATCCTGCCGTAAGCCGGGATAGAAGCCGACCAACTCGCAGCTGTCAACCCACCCAAGGTCCCGGTTCCGGCGTTCGGTATAGATCAGGCTGACCCGGGAAAAGGACTCCAGACTGTTCAAAAACCGACGTTTGCTTTTGCGAGCCCCTTTGGCCAGAGCAGTCAGGCGGCCGACCTCGGGGCTTAAAAAGGTGACGATGCGATCGGCTTCCCCATAGTCCCGAGATCTAATGACAATAGCTGCGGTTTTGCGAGCCGGCACGGCTAGTTTGTTTCTTTATAGACTGAGGGCAACTCTTCGGGGCCGCGGCGCCGAACGGACTGTTCATGATCCAGGAGCCAGCGTTTCCTGTTAAGGCTGGCGCTGAACCCACATAAGGAGCCATCAGCGCTGATGATCCGGTGACAGGGGATGAGGATCGGCAGCGGATTGGCGCGCAAGGCCCCGCCAATGGCCCGGGCCCCCTTACGAAGGCCCAGGTTACGGGCCAGTTCCCCGTATGATACCGTAGCTCCGAAAGGTACCCGCCGTACGGCTTCCCAGACCCGAAGTTGAAATGGCGTCCCCTGGAGATCGAGTCTCAGGTGATCAAAATTCTGAAGGCGGCCGGCAAAATAATCTCGCAAGCCCTGAATCACCTCAGTTTTCCAGTTATTCCAAGAACCCTGCCCACTTGGGCTGATATTATCAGTTTTGGGGGAAATTATCACCTGTTGCACCCCCTGGGGACTGAAAACTACCTCCAGGCGTCCCATTGGAGTCTCCAAAAAGGTTCCCCGAATCTCGGGCGGTGATGCTCGTTTTACCGCAATTGCCATGGACATCCCCTTAGAGATGGCGGGCTAAGACTGCAAACCAGAAGTTGTCATCCAGAATCTTTTCCGGCCCAAGAGGCAACGGCTCCATCTGGGTCAGCAGTTTGTCGACTTCGGTACCCATAAGGCCGGAGAAGATGTACCATTTTTTATCTAAAAAATTTTCTTGGGCCAGGAGGTCCCGTAGCACCCCATAGTAAATGTTGGCCAGCGCCAAATCAGCGGGCGTCCCGCAATACTTCATAACATCATCACAGATCAGGGTAATGCGGTGTTCTTGCCGATTATGCTGGACATTTTTGATGGCAGTGCCAATAGCCAGATTATTATGATCTACCGCCAGAACCTGCAGCGCTCCCAGGGCCACACAGGCCAAGGCCAGAATGCCGGTGCCGGTGCCCAAATCCAGCACCTTGGGCAAATCCTCTCGGGCGTAAACCTCATTGATCAACTCCAGACACATCTTGGTAGTGGGATGGAACCCGGAACCAAAGGCTACCCCTGGATCGATCCAGATCAGTTGTTCCCCCGGGGGTGGGGAACCCGTCTCCCAAGTCGGGCACAGATAAAATCCGCCGATGCTCCGGGGTTTCAGCGGATAGCCCGCTTCCCAATCCTCGTAGTTGATCACTGTTTCGGAAAGATAGCGCTGGGATTGCTCTTCTCCTAAAAATGCTTTCAGCTCGACTTCCTTTTTACTGGTAAAAAATAGATATGAACAGGTCCCTTCCCGCCAGCAGCCCAAATAGTTTTTCAGGTCTAACGGGGGCCCTAAAGCGATCTCACCAGCAATTTCGTAAATGAACAGATATTGATAAGGATTGCCACTCAAAGCGCTGTCCTTTCGGAGATTTTAAAGGCAGTCATCAAACTACATCAATGAGTTTCCATTAATCGCACTTTTTAGATATATATACCTTTAATTAGGGTTATGTAAATTGTTCTTATGATAAAAAGTGCCCGGCCGCGGCACCCTTGACCTCTAGGTATGGCCTGATTTACCCAAGACCTTGTGTTCTTTGCCGGAATATGGATTACTCAAAAACATCATGATTAGCAGCGGCCTATTGCCTCGATCGCGACCTCGGCCACCTTCTCCAGTGCCTCGGCGGCAACCTCTGGATAGATCGGTAAGGCCAAAGTGCGCCCCGCGGCCTGGTGAGCTTCGGGAAAATCCTCGTCCTTGCAGCCCAGATAGGCAAAACATTCCTGCTTATTCAAGGGGACCGGGTAATAGATTTCGGTGCCAATCCCTGCTTTGGCTAATTGCGCTTTAACCTCATCACGCCGGTCTAGGCGCACCACATATTGGTTATAAATGTGATAATGAGGTAATTTTTTGCCGAAATGCTGATAAACTGCCGTCGGAGTTATGACTTCCTGGCCCTCTAACAGCTCATTGTAGCGTCGGGCATTGGCCTGACGGCTGGCGGTCCAGCCATCCAGATATCTCAATTTGACCAGCAGGGCCGCGGCCTGGAGGGCATCCAGGCGAAAATTGCCGCCGATGATCTTATGATAATACTTGGGCTGCGATCCATGCACCCGGAGAATCTTTAATTTTTCATAGAGATCAGGGTCATTGGTCACCACCATCCCTCCATCTCCCAGCCCACCCAGATTTTTAGAAGGGAAAAAACTAAAGCAGCCGGCATCACCCATGGATCCGGCACGTTTTACCACCACGGTGCCGTCCGACTGCGGCCAGGGGTACTCGGCCCCAATGGCCTGGGCCGCGTCCTCGATAACCTTGAGCCCATAGTCCTGAGCCAGGGCCATAATGGGCTGCATGTCAGCACACTGACCGAAAAGATGCACCGGCAACAAAGCCTTTACCCGCCACTCGCCCTGATTGCGCACCTGAGCCAGAAGCTGGGCTAGTTTATCCGGGTCGATATTAAAGGTTACCGGGTCAATGTCGACGAACACCGGTCTGGCCCCCACCCGGGCAATAGCCCCGGCGGTAGCAAAGAAGGTGTAAGGGGTAGTGACCACTTCATCACCCGGGCCGATATTTAGGGCCATCAGAGAGATCAACAGGGCATCAGTACCGGAGGATACTCCGACGCCATACCGGCAGCCACTGTAAGCGGCAATCTGATTTTCCAGCTCTTCTACCTTGGGACCCAGAATGAACTGCTGACTCTCCAATACTTCGGTCAGGGCGGCCTGTAATTCTTCCTTAATGGCCTGATATTGGGCCTTGAGGTCAAGCAGTGGCACGTGCATAACTGTGTTACCTTACTCTGTTCGGCAAATAGGATATCCTGGCAGCGGCAAAGGTCAGGCTTTGAAGATGTGGCCCCCGCTATGGCCCTTAAAAGCATTCCGGGTGTCAACAATCAGGCGCGCCTGAGAGGCAATCCAGTGGTAATCGTAGTCCGAGTGATCGGTTACCAATAAAATGCAATCAGCCCGTTGCAAGACAGCCTCGCTTAAAGGCACTGAGGACATATCGAAACCGGGATAATTACGCATTCCGGTGCAGCGGGAAATATGGGGATCATTATAGTTCACCACCGCCCCCTCCCGCTGCAAAAGATGGATGATCTTAATGGCCGGCGACTCGCGGTTATCATCGACATCCTTTTTGTAGGCCATCCCCAACACCAGAATCTCCGCCCCTTTTAGGGGCTTGCCATGGTGGTTCAGGGCTTCCGCCACCCTCTGCACCACAAAGTAGGGCATATAGCTGTTTATTTCCCCCGCCAGTTCAATAAAGCGGGTCGAAAAATCGTATTCCCGGGCCTTCCAGGTCAGGTAAAAAGGATCAATAGGAATGCAATGACCGCCCAGACCCGGCCCCGGATAGAACGCCTGGAAGCCGAAAGGCTTGGTTTGGGAGGCCTCAATAACCTCAAAGAGATCCAGCCCCATGCGCAGACAGAGCATCTTGAGTTCGTTGACCAGAGCAATATTTACCGCCCGGTAAATGTTTTCCAATAGCTTGCTCATTTCCGCGGCCTGGGTCGAAGACACCGGAATGACCCGCTCCACTACCTGGGCATAGAGGGCGACCCCGCGTTCCAGACAGGCCGGGGTCACCCCGCCGACTACTTTGGGAATGGTGCTGACCTGATATTGCGGATTGCCAGGATCTTCCCGTTCCGGTGAGAACACCAGATAAAAATCCTGGCCGACCTTAAGTTTGCTACTCAGTAGGGGCAGCAGCAGTTCCTCGGTAGTGCCCGGATAGGTAGTGGATTCTAAGGAAATCAGTTGGTTTGGACGCAGACTGGCCGCGATAAACCTGGTGGTTTGATCGACAAACCGCAGATCCGGCTCCCGTTTGGCGGTTAAGGGAGTAGGAACGCAGATAATCAGGACATCCGGCTCTCCCAGGCGGCTCATCTCCTGGGTGGCCTCGAATCGCCGTACACCATCCCGGGGTTGAATCAGTTCCGCCAATCCGCGGCCCGGAATATGCTTTATATAGGATTTGCCCTGATTCAAAAAGTCTACTTTCTCGGCGTCATTATCAAAACCTAATACCCGGAAGCCGACCTCGGCGAAACGCAATACCAGGGGCAGGCCCACATAGCCTAAACCGATAATACCCACCAACGCCTGTTTATTCCTGATTTTAGCAAGCAAATCCAACGGTATCTTCCTTTCTAACGCAGTAAACCCAATTAGCTTCAGGTTGATTTATGACTCGGTTGCAGAGCCAAATTCTGAATTATCATATCTTGCCTTAAAAGCAAAACATTAAATAGTATTAAAAACGTAGGCTTGATTTCATTGTGCAAATTATTAAGATTATAATAACCAGAATAAAAAAGGAAAAAAATTATGTCAACGCCGCAGTGGCTAGAGATTCGCATAGAAATCCCGGAGCGGATTCAGGAAGAGGTGTCTTTATTCCTGACCGAATGGAGCGGCCGTGGGGTTATTCTGGAGGACGACCCTTTGGCATCCAGACCAGCCGCCAGAATGGGCATTAAGGTTTATTTTCCCGCCGAGGAATTCGGTCCGCTCCAGGAAATGGAGTTGCAGCAATATCTGCAGCGCCTGGAGTCGCATGGCTACCAGATCGGCCCGGTAGTCCGGCGCTACCTGGTGGAAGAGGATTGGGCCCATGCCTGGCAGGCGCACTTCAAGCCCCGCAAACTCACCCGGCGCATTGTCATCCGCCCGCCCTGGGAGGATTATCAGCCCGCCCCGGAAGAAATCGTGCTGACCATCTATCCTGGCATGGCTTTTGGCACCGGCCGCCATCCCACTACCAGGTTATGCCTCCAGGCCCTGGAAGAGATTCTGGAACAATGGCCTAGCCCGGGGACGCCAGGCTGGTGGCAGGCCCTGGATGTGGGCACCGGTACCGGCATTTTGGCCCTGGCCGCAGCTCGCTTCGGCGCCCGGGTCCTGGCCATCGATATTGACCCCGAGGCAGTCGCCGCTACCCGGAAAAATATCCTCCTCAATCAGCTTCAGGATCGGGTCCGGGCCGAGGACCTGACGCTAGACTCTATCCGACAGCGCTTCGGGCTGATCCTTGCCAATCTCACCGCGGTTGATCTGCAATCTCTGGCCGAATCGCTGGCCGGACGGGTGCAGCCCGGCGGTTGGCTGATCGTCTCCGGCTTCCTCCAAGACGATGTCCCCCGGCTGCTGACCCAATTCGCCACGCAAGGTTTAGCGCTGACCCACACCTATAGCCAGGAAGATTGGGTGGCTTTGGTCTTTAACAGATATTATTACTAAGGTCATAAAAATGAATTAGGGTTATAAATTAATAATTTTTCAAACCCACTCCCCCAACCCCTTAAGGGGGGTTGGGAGGGGAGCTTGAGGGGAGGGCGGGGGGCCAGCGGTCCTCCGGCCATCCCCTCAAATTAACTTTTAAATGCTCATGGTTACTTAATCTTGATCTCTAACAATAACCATCAACCGCTATCTCACCAGGCCGGACGGCGGCGGTTTTTTGCCCCTCCGGACCAGATCACCGGCTCCGAAATCCGGCTGTCGGCTTCCGAAACCCACCACCTGGCCCGCGTCCTGCGGCTCGGCGTCGGGACCCGGGTAGAAATTTTTGATGGCCAGGGACAGGAATATGAGGCTGAGGTCATGGCTCTGGAAGCCGAGGAAGCTCGTTTACAGATTATCCAGAAACTACCCGACCGGGCCGTTGCTTCGCTATCTCTGACTCTGGGGCTGGCCCTGGCCCGCGCCGAAACCTTTGACCTGGCAGTAAGGCAAGCCACTGAAATGGGGGTCACCCGGCTGATTCCTTTTTACTGTGAGCGCTCCCTGGTTAATCCGGCAGTTCGGCAGCCCTCTCGCCAGCAGCGCTGGCAGCGGCTGGCCCTGGAAACCCTGAAATCGTGCCAGCGCTCCCGCCTGCCAGAAATCCACTCGCCCCAAAGTTTTGCGGAAGTGCTGCAATGCCCGGAAGCGGTGAAAATTATGTTTTGGGAGGAGAAGCGCTCGCAAGCCCCTGGAATGCTGCTCAGAATGACCCCGGCCCCGGCGTCCGTGCGCCTGCTGATCGGCCCGGAAGGCGGTTTTACCGCGGCCGAGGCCGAGCAGGCCCAGGCCGCGGGTTTCGCGCTGCTCGGTCTGGGGCCTTGGCGGCTGAAAGTGGAGACCGCGGCCCTGGCCGCCCTGGCCATTATTCAATATGCCTGGGGAGATCTGGCCGGATGACTGCTTTACCCCATCCCACTAAACCCTATCGCGACCTGAACTCTTACCTGTTATCGCAATTCGGCGAACGGGTGCAGAAAATCACCCTCGATGCCGGGTTGACCTGCCCCAACCGCGATGGCCGGGTAGGCACCGGCGGCTGTATCTATTGTAATCCGCGCGGCTCCGGCACCGGCGCTTGGGTTCAAGGCAAAAGCATCACGACTCAGCTTCAGGAAGGCCTGGCGCGGCTGGGGAGGCGCTATCAGGCCAAAAAATTCATTGCCTATTTCCAGAGTTTTTGCAATACCTATGCGCCGCTGGACCAGCTTAAAAGCTTGTATGAGGAAGCCCTGGCCTTCCCCGAAGTCGTCGGTTTGAGTATCGGCACCCGCCCCGATTGCCTGTCAGAAGAGATTCTGGAATTGTTAGCCCATTATGCCCGCACTCACCTGGTGTGGCTGGAACTGGGTCTGCAATCGGCCCATGATGCAACTCTGCGGCGGATCAACCGCGGTCACGATGTCGCCTGTTTTAGCCGGGCGGTGGAGCAGGCGGCGGGGCGCGGGCTGCATCTCCTGGCCCATGTCATCCTGGGGCTGCCCGGCGAGGGCCGGGCCGAGATCTTAGCTACTGCCGATTACTTAGCCGCTCGGCCCCTGATGGGGGTAAAAATTCACCTGCTCTACATCATCCGCGGCACCCGGCTGGAGCACCTCTATCGCCGCGGCGACTATCAGCCGCTCACTGAAGATAAATATGTGTCGCTGGTGGTGGACTTCCTGGAACGCCTGCCGCCGCAGATGGTCATCCATCGGCTCACTGGCGACCCCCACCGGGAAGAATTGGTGGCCCCGACCTGGTGCCTGCATAAGGCGGGGGTCCTGGAGGGCATCCGGCAAACCTTTGCCGCCCGCCGGAGTTATCAGGGGAAGCTCTGGCACCCGGAAAATGCAAGGTCTTCATCAATCCTGGCTTCTTGACCCTGGCCAGACGTCATTGCCCGACCGGAGTGGTTGAGTGATTAATACCCGACGACCTCTATCGATTGCCCTGCTGGCCCTAACTTTTATGGTTGTCCTCGGAGCGCTGGTCTATGCCGGGTGGCCCACCCTGTCGCCCTACCTCCATGCATGCTACGATTTCCTGAGTTGCAAGGAAAAAATCAAGGACTTTGTCGCCTCGTTCGGGCCGCTGGCGCCGGTGGTTTTCATCCTGATTCAGACCTTCCAGGTAGTGGCGGCGCCGATACCGGGGGAGGCCACTGGCTTTCTGGGCGGGTTCCTGTTCGGTGTCTTCCCCGGCTTCCTCTATTCCACCATCGGCCTTACCTTGGGCTCGACCCTGGCCTTTCTGATCGGCCGCTGGCTGGAAGTGCATGTGGTGGCCAAAATCGTCAGCCCCGAGACCCTGGAAAAATTTGACTTTATCATCGAACGGCAAGGCACCCTGGTCGCCTTTCTGCTCTTTCTGTTTCCCGGCTTCCCCAAGGACTATCTTTGTCTGATCCTGGGTCTGAGCCCGATGCCGATCAAGGTCTTCCTGATCATCGTCACGCTCGGGCGGATGCCCGGCACCCTGATGCTGTCGCTGCAGGGAGCCCAGGTCTTCCAAGGGAATTATTATGGCTCGGTGATTATCCTGGCGCTGATCATCGCTGTAGCCCTCCCGATGTATATTTACCGGGAAAAGCTCTATCGCTGGCTCCGCAAGTTAAGCGGGCCGCGGCAATCCGAATGATGGTACCCTCCCCTAGCCGGTCAGTCTTACTAATTTATGCCAATGTTTGTGAGAACTCGAGCCTGATCCGGGAACATCTGGCCGCCGCCCGGATTTCCTCTCGCTCGGACAGTTCCCCGGCTCTAAATTCTACCCCCAGAACTTCCTGAAATCCCTCAAGCAAGGCGGTCTTAAGAGCCGCAAGAGAAACGGGATGTTTCAAGATTTCCGCTAAAGAGACCATGGGCCAGAGTTGAAAAGACCCGGCTCGGCAGTAGGAGAGCAGCCGCCGCCAGATTTCTTCCTGGGATTCCAGGATAATGGAGCCGTGTTGCAGAAAAGATTGGCCTCGCCAAAGCTGAGCGCTGCCGATAAATTTCCTCCCCTGCCAAGTGAGGTCAGCCGGGGTAGCCCGGGCAAAACAGGCAAAGGAGGGCGCGGACCGGGAGGCCGCCCCCGACTCGACGACAATGCCCAGTTTTTTCAAACCGGCCTTAAGGGCCAGTCCCAGACGCCGGTAGATTGCGGTGGTCGAAACTGGGAACCCATCCCGTGTTCCGGCCACCAGGCAATAGGTCAGGTCGCCGCCGTGGAGTACCGCCCGGCCGCCGGTCGGCCGCCGGACTAGGTCCAGCCCCAATGCCTGGAGGATCTGGTCACAAAGGTGAGCTGGCCATTCCTGCCCCGCTCCCAGAGATAAGGTCGGGGCTGACCAGTGATAAAACCGCAGGCTGGCAGGGCCGCAATCTTCGACATGCGCTACCAGCAAGGCCTCGTCCACGGCCATATTCCAGTCGGCCGGACCCGGGCCGTGGTCTAACAGGCGCCAGACCGGTTTCATACCCCGGATTGAGGCTCTTCAGCAGAGGAGCTAAGCTGTTCCAGTTCGGGAATCAGCTCTTGATGCTGGGCATCCCGGACCTGCCGAAAAATCGCAATGTTGCCGGCCTCACTACCTTCCTGAGCCGCGAGGTCAGGAAATTCCCGGTGTAGTCGGTGACCGGGACCGAAATAGAAAGGGCACTGCTGGGCACCGGAACACAAAGAGATCACGTAATCAAATTCCTGGCCAGCCAGTTCAGCCAGGTACTTGGATCGGCGGCCAGAGATGCCAATTCTAATTTCCGCCATGACCTGAGTAGCAAAAGGATTGACTCCGGCCGGAGCAATACCGGCCGATTGTGCCTCAACCTGACCTTTCAGATAGTGATTAGCCAGTCCTTCGGCCATCAGGCTGCGAGCACTGTTCTGAGTGCAAATAAACAGGAAACGTTTCATGACTAGGTTATCCCAGTTTATTCCGCCAGCCAGCCTCTTATAAAATCCAGGTGGATATTCAGAAGCCTGCCCACCTTTTGTTGCCGTGGGTCAATGAGCCTGACTTGTCGCTTCAGGATCGAGTCCAGCACTAATTTATCTAAATCTGTTTCCCCGAGCAACTTAAACCTGGCAGCCGCAGCAATAACCGGCCGGTAAAAAGAGCCGAACAGCCTTTAGACTCCCTTGACAAACTAGTTTGCAAAGTTTATGTATAAACATTGCGGGCCGTTAACTCAGTCGGTAGAGTATCTGCCTTTTAAGCAGAGAGTCGCTGGTTCGAGTCCAGCACGGCCCATTTACAAGTTGCGTCCCCATCGTCTAGCCTGGTCCAGGACACCGGCCTTTCACGCCGGCAACACCGGTTCAAATCCGGTTGGGGACGCCAAAGTAAATCAAGGGGTTGGGCTCGGCTGCCCGGCCCTTTTCTTTTAGACAGCTTCTCGTTGCCAA
>JAFDGA010000010.1 GCA_019309545.1 Deltaproteobacteria bacterium | reverse complement strand
GACTTTGCGGGCCTGGCCGGGATAACGTTTGTCAATCGAGACAAACGCCAGATTGTGAAAAACGCCTTCCACCGGCAGATTAAGATCAACGATCTCCGGCAGTTGTTTTTTGATCAAGGGAAGGAAGATGCGCTCCGTGGCCTTGGCCATGAAGCAGTCTTCCATAGGCGGCTGGCCGACAATGGTGGCCGGATAAATGGGCCGCCGGCGGTGGGTCAGGGCGGTAAGGTGAAAGACCGGATAGTCATCCGGTAAGGAATAGTAGCCGGTATGGTCGCCGGCGTTCCCCGGGCTCCAGGTAGCCTTCCAGGACGATCTGACTGTTGGCCGGCACAGACAACGGGACGGTAATGCAAGGCACCAGCTCTACCGGCTCCTGCCGTAAAAATCCGGCGAAGATGATTTCATCGAGATCGTCCGGCAACGGCGCGGTGGCGGCATAGGTGACGGCCGGATCCGGCCCCAGGGCCACTACCGCGGGCAACCGTTCGCCCCGGGCCTCGGCCACCCGATAATGCTGGGCGCCGCCCTTATGGCGGTGCCAGTGCATCCCGGTGGTCTGCTTGTCAAAGACCTGGAGGCGATACATGCCGACATTGCGCTGGCCAGTCTCCGGGTGGTGGGTAATCACTATCGGCAGGGTTATAAAAGGCCCGCCATCCTGCGGCCAGCAGGTAAGGACTGGAATTTTGCTGAGATCTACTTTCTCCTGACGCCAGATGACTTCCTGGCAGGGGGCGTGGCTGACGGTTTTGGGAAAGATATTGGCCAATCGCCGCAATTTCGGCAATAATTTAAGCTTCTTAATCAGGGTATTGGGAGCCTCGGCCTCCAGGAAGCTGAGCAGCTCAGCCGCGATTTCCCCCAGATAGTCCACTTCCAGAGCCAGGCACATCCTTTTGAGGGAGCCGAAGGCATTCATCAGCACCGGCATCTCATATCCCGGCACATTCTCGAACAGCAAGGCCGGTCCGCCCCGTTTACAGACCCGGTCGGTGATTTCGGTAATCTCCAGAAACGGACTGACCGGTTCCGAGATCCGCTGCAGCTCGCCCTTTTGCTCCAGCACCTCGATAAAATGTTGCAGGCTTGGGTAGCCCATGTCTTTGCGCCTCATATTCGGATGACTTTAAATTCCATCGAAAACAGAAAACCGAAAACTTTTAAATAAACCGCAGTTGCGGCATTTCAGGCAGTTCGCCGAATTTAAGTAGATAGTGGTAAAAAGCCTCCAGCCCTTGTCGCTGGGGGGCCTGCAGGTCGTAATTTAACTGATTATAATAGTGGAATAGCGTCTGGTAATCCAGTCCCAGTAAATCAGCGGCTTGATGACTGATTTCCTCTAAGGACTTAAGTCCCCAATCTTTGGCCATCAGCAGATTCTGATGCAGATAATGCACCTGGGCGGTGTGTTGGGCAAAACAGGAGCGCCGTACCGCCCAGACTCCGAATACAAACGGCAGACCGGTGAGATCATACCAGGCACTCCCCAGATCAAGGAAATAGGGATAAGTTCGGGTGGCCCGCAGCCGTAAGGCCTCGTCGCCGATGGCCAGCAGTGCGGCCCAGCCGTCTAGCAGTTGTGTGCTTACCGGCCCGGAGCCATAGCACGGTCGGGCGCCATACATTTCCGCCAGGATAATTTTGACCAATGCGGCTGAGGTGGCCGAACTCTGACTGAGCAATACTTGTTGGCCACTCAGGCAATGAAAAGGGAGATGGCTGAACAACAACACGCTGCCGACATCGCCTTGTGAACTGATGGAAAGGTCCGGCAGCAGTAGATACTTATGAAAATGACGGCCATATTCCAGGGAGGAGATGCCGCTGACATCTAATCTGCCGGCGAACATCCGGTCGTTAAGTTCGGCGGGGGTGCCCCAGATCACCTCAGCCCCATTCGGCACATAAGCCTGGTCCATGGCGTAATAGATCGGCAGGACATTAATATAACAGATGCGGCCCAAGCGCAGTTTAACTCCCATATCCGCCCTCCGGACCAGGAGCGCCGAGCCAGGAAATCTTTCCAGCCACGCCCGCGGCCAGCAAATCGGGCCAGAAATTGCTTTCGGACTCTAAGGGGATGAATAGCAGGGCTGCCTTTTTGCCGGAGGCGAGACTGCCCAAATCATCACCGCGGCCCAATGCCTCCGCCCCCTGTTGGGTGGCCAGGGCCAGCAGTTGGTCCAAGGGAAATTCTGGGTAATGTTGATGCAGGGTCAGCATTTCATTAAACAGGTTAAGGTCCTGGTTGCTGGCCAGAGAATCGGTCCCCAGGGCCAGGCGCACCCCGGCCCGATGAAGTTCCGGGAGATCGGGGAATCCAGCCCCGGTAAGCTGGTTGGAACGGGGGCACAACACGGCCCAGGATGAGCGCCGGGCCAGGATTTCCCGGTCGGCCGAGTCCAGCCAGACAGTATGTACCGCTAAGGTTTCAGGTCCCAGGAAACCCAGGCGGTCCAGATAGGCCACCGGCGAGCATTGCGGCGGCTGATAATCAGCCCGCCAGCGGCCCCGGTGTTGCAACAAATGTCGGAAAAAGCCGTTACCCTGACTTAAGAATTGGACCTCTTCCCATGATTCGGCCAAATGGACGGTGCTCCGGCGGCCATAGCGCCGGTTCCAGTCTAAAATGCGGCTAAACAGGGCTGGGGATAGGGAATAAGGGGCATGCGCCGCGGCAGAAAAATTGGGCATGGTGCAAGCCCAAGGACTGGCGAAAATCCGAAAATCAGCTTCAAGAGGGCCAGTTTCCAGCCGGTCAAACCCCAGACATTCATGAAAGTAATGAAATTCGAAGCCGCTTTCTAAAAGTAGGGGCAGACTCAGACCGGTATTGCTGACCTCTCCTGCCATAACAGTGCCATAGCGGCGGAGTTCGGCCAACCCCAGCCGCACGCCCTGGCTCATCTCGGCGGGAGAAAGGCAGGCAATCTCGGCTAAAGCGGCCTCCAGCCAGTGGCCAAAGCTCGATTGCGGGGCAATCCGCCCCTGCAGCGCTGACAATTCCAAATGGATGTGGGCATTGATCAAGGCCGGGAGTATCGCCCCATCACCATGGTCGCAGCACCGGCAGGCATATTGGCGGCGCAGCGCCACGGCCGGGCCTACCGCCACGATCTGCTCCCCGGAGACCACTACTGCCCCGTTTTCCAGTACCGGGCCGCGTACCGGCACCACCCAGCGGGCCTGATGCATGATTAGCGGAACCATGTTTGCCAATCCTCGCCGATATCGCCGCGTCGGCGATAACGCTCCATCAGCCGGGGGCAAGGGCAAAGGCGGGGGGTTGAGGCCAGCCCCGGCAGCAATCTTAAGGCTATCTCGGCAAAGGCGGCCTCCACTTCCTGGACCCGGGCCAGTTCCTCCGGAGTGGCCAGCCCATCAAACAACACCCCCGGTTGATAGGGACGATTTTTAAGGCCTTCGGCAAAGTTGACCACATAACCCAGGGCCACATAGCAGAGTTCCAGTTCCCGGGCCAAAAAAACCTCAGGCACCAGGGTCATGCCTACCAGGTCGCCACCCAGGCGTTGAAACTTGCGAATCTCCGCTGCGGTTTCCAGCCGCGGGCCGGTGGTAGCCACATAAACTCCCTGGGAATGCAACGGGAAGGGGCCGTTTTGCAGGGTCTGAATCACTTGGCCGCGCAATTCCGGGCAGAACACCGGGTTATGGCGGATAAAACCCAGACCCTGATTAGGGAAAAAGGTGTTAGGGCCGCCTTTGCCTTCATCCAAAATATCGTCTGGCACCACCAAGTGGCCAGGAGCCATGGATTCATTGATCGCCCCCGGCGCGGTCCAGGCCAGGATTTTTTCCACCCCCAATGCTTTTAGCGCGTAGAGGTTGGCCCGGTCGTTGATGAACGGCGCCGACACCTGGTAACCATCCTCGCCATGGCGGGAAAGCACCGCAAAATCCATGCCCTGGGACGTAAAGAGGTGAATCGGATTGCTGCTCCCAAACGGCGTCGGGTAGGCCAGGCTGAGGCGCGGCCCCAGCCCGAGCGCCTGAAAGGCTTTATGTGTCCCGACCCGGGCGATAATGGCGACGTTGGTCTTCATTTTTTAATCTCGCCAAGACGTTAGGTCGCCAAGATCAAACTTGAGCGTCTTGACGTCTTGGCGTCTGGGCGAGAGCTTCTCTTTAATACCAGGCGATACAGGTGGTCCCGCTGCCGGGCCTGGTAGCCGGCGGTGGTGATCTGCCGGATGATCTCTTCCTGCGACAGGCGGAACCCGACCCCGGTGGCGGCCACTACATTTTCTTCGATCATGGTAGAGCCGAAGTCATTGGCCCCAAACTTCAACGCCACCTGGGCCACCTTGGCCCCCTGGGTGACCCAGGAGACCTGCAGATTGGCGAAATTGTCCAGGACCAGCCGGGAGATGGCCAAGGTCTTGAGATATTCGATGACTCCGGCGGTAGTCCCACCCAGGGCGGTGCTACCGGGCTGATAGCTCCAGGGAATGAAGGCAGTGAACCCCCCGGTGCGGTCCTGCAACTCCCGGAGGCGCAACAGATGCTCCACCCGTTCCGCCCGGGTTTCCAGATGGCCAAACATCATGGTGGCAGTGGTGCGCAAACCCAATCCATGAGCGGTTTCCATCACCGCCAGCCATTCCTGGACCGTGCATTTATGAGGGGAGATCGCCTGGCGGACCCGGTCCACCAGAATCTCGGCGCCGCCGCCGGGAATCGATCCCAACCCGGCGGCGATTAACCGCTGGAGGATTTCGGCCACCGACAGCCCCGAAAGCCGGGTCAGAAAAACAATCTCCGGCGGTGAAAACCCGTGGATATGCAGGCCAAAATCACGGCGAATAAAGTTCAGCAATTCTTCATAAAATTCCAGGGGCAGGGCCGGATTGAGGCCGCCCTGGAGGAGAATGCCGGTGCCGCCCAGGGCTTTGGTTTCGGCCAATTTTTGCATCAGGGCGGTGCGCTCCAGAACATAACCGCCCGGTGCTCCGGGCCGCCGGTAAAAGGCACAGAACTTACAGCCCGAGACACAGATATTGGTATAATTGATGTTGCGATCGACCACATAGGTTACCCAGGGCTCAGGATGGTGACGCTGACGGGCCTGATCGGCCCAACGCCCCAGGCTCAACCAATCCTCATCCCATAAGGCCATGGCCTCAGCGGCTCCTAAACGTTCTCCGCTGGCCAGTTTTTCTGCAAGTCCGGGGTTATTGGTTTTCATCAGGAGATGGCGTTATACAGGGTATCCCGTTCTATGGGCTCCCGCCCGGCTTCCCGGATCAGGTGCAGCAGTTCCGCCCGGGTTAAGGCCTGCGCGGTCTGGGCCCCGGCCATATGGGTGATGCGCTCCTCGATCACCGTGCCATCGATGTCATTGACCCCGAAGGACAGCGATAATTGGGCGATCTTAGGCCCGATCATGATCCAGAAGGCCTTGATATGGGGGAAATTGTCCAGCAGCAGGCGGGCTACTGCCAAATTTTTCAAGTCGTCAAAGCCGGTGGTGTCATTTAAATGATCTAATTGGGTGTTCCGGGGGTGAAAGGCCAGGGGAATGAAGGCCAAAAAGCCGCCGCTCTCATCCTGGGCAACACGCAGCTGCAGCAGATGGTTCACCCGTTCCTCAATGGTTTCGATGTGCCCATAGAGCATGGTGGCGTTGCTTTTCAGACCCAGGCGATGAGCGCTTTGGGCGACCTCTAGCCAACCTTTGGGGGACAGCTTGCGAGGACATAGGGCGTGGCGGATACGAGGGCTAAATACTTCAGCCCCGCCCCCGGGCAGCGACCCCAGGCCGGCTTCCTTTAAGGCTTCCAGGGTTTCGGTCACCGACAGCCCGGCAATTTTGGCCAGATGGGCGATTTCCACTGCGGTGAAGGCCTGGATGTGGACCTGCGGGCGGATAGCCTTAATACCTTTGAGCATTTCCAGGTAATAACTAAATGGCAGGTCGGGGTGCAGTCCGCCGACAATATGGAGCTCAGTAATGGGCTCGTCCAGGCGCTCCCGGACCTTGGCAAAAATCTCTTCCAGGCTCATTTCATAGGCGTGAGGATCATCGGCGGTCTTGCCAAAGGCACAGAAGCGGCAGCCATTGATACAGATATTGGAATAATTAATATGCTGATTATAAATGTAATAAGCCCGAGAGCCGTGCAACCGCTCCCGGACCAGATTGGCCAGATAGCCCAGACCCAGCAGATCCGAGGTCTGGTACAAAGTCCGGCCATCCTCGAAGTCCAGGCGTCTTTGCGCCCTTACCTTTTCATAGATGGGAAACAGCTTTCGATCACTGAAATTTCCATTCTCCCGATGCATGGGTCTCTCCTTATGACCAGCAGGTCACTTATAATTTAAAAAATTTTAGCCTGCCAACCCGGCCCGCAGCAGTTCGATTAATTCTTGGACCCGTTGTTCGATCTCTTCCGCCGGGGCCTGTTCCAGCCCCAGGGTAACATCGAAGAAGGGCACGCAGGTGGCCTGGAGAAAGCGGTCGAACAAAGCGTCCAACAGGAAGATGACCGCCGAGCCGGGCAGATCGGCCCGGAGTTCTCCCCGTTCCAGACCCTGGCGCAGCAGCGATTGAAAATATTCGGCGGCAAACTGGCGGATGGCCTTGAGCAACTGCTGTCGTTGGGGCACATGTTGGTCAAATAAAATTTTCAGATAAATTCCATAGATGCGAGGATGGTGACGGATAAACTCGACTCCGGCCAGCAATGATTTCTCCAGCCGGGTAAAGAAATCTTCCTCTCGGGTAGCTTCCTTGACCTGCATCAGGGTGCAGCGCACCAAGGAGATGGCAAATTCAAAAATATAGAGGAAGATTCCTTTTTTGTCCTTGAAATATTGATACATTGAACCCTTGGCGATGCCCGTATTGGCCACCATGACGTTGATACTGGCCTGTTGATAACCTTTGTCGGCAAACTCGGCCAAGGCCGCAGCCACAATCTTGTCCTGCTTGGCCTGCGGTAGATTAAGAAAAGTGGGGAGAACAGTTTCGGTCACTGCAAAATCCTCGTACGACCATTTGGTCATATCAAATATTCTTGGTGAAAGTCAAGCTTAATTTTAGGACGCTCAATTAACCGCTTTTCAAGCCCAGAAAAATCTTGACAGGCCGGGGTCAATGTGTTAATCCCGATTTTAGCTTAATTAGTCATTATAAAAAGCACAGGTTGAGAAATGGCTGACCCTCGAGGTGAGGAAAGATTTTCCTTCAGAAGACCGACAACCTCGAGTACAGAGGAAGACATTGAGTCGATTGAGGATTTAAAGGAAAGCCGGGTAGATAAAACCTGATACCTGGTTTGGTCAAGAGGACCGTTTTAGGGATTAGCTACTAATCCCTTTTTTTGTGATATACTACCCTTAATTAACCAAAGTCGCTGGATAATTCGGCGTCAGGTTGAATTACGATAATTTATGGCTGGGCCACCTGTGGACCCGGAGTAGTTTATGGCAGAACTGTTAGATAAGGTTTACCACCCCGAACAAATAGAGAGTCGCTGGTATAAGTATTGGGAGGAATCAGGCTTGTTTCGGGCGGAGGCGGAAAGCCAACGACCGCCCTACAGTATTGTTATTCCCCCTCCCAATATCACCGGCTCTTTGCATATGGGCCATGCCCTGAATAATACCTTGCAGGATATTTTAATCCGCTTCAAGCGCATGCAGGGCTATAACGTGTTATGGATGCCGGGTACGGATCATGCCGGCATTGCCACTCAGAATGTGGTGGAGAAGATGCTGGCCGCCGAGGGTCAGGATCGCTATACTCTGGGCCGGGAGGCTTTTGTGGCCCGGGTCTGGAAATGGAAAACGGAATCCGGGGGGCGGATTATCTCACAGCTTAAGCGGTTGGGATGTTCTTGCGATTGGAGCCGAGAACGCTTCACTATGGATGAAGGGCTGTCGGCAGCGGTGCGCGAGGTCTTTGTCCGCCTCTATGAGGAAGGCCTGATCTATAAAGGTGATTATATCATTAACTGGTGTCCCCGCTGTCAAACCGCCCTGGCCGATCTGGAAGTGGAGCATGAGACCAAGGAAGGCCATCTCTATTACATAAAATATCCCCTGGCCGGGAAAGAAGGGCATCTGACCGTTGCTACCACCCGCCCCGAGACCATGCTGGGCGATACCGCGGTAGCGGTGAACCCGGATGATCCCCGCTATCAAAAGTACCATGGGGCTACCCTGACCTTACCCATCCTGGCTCGCAAGATTCCTTTGATTACTGATAGTTATGTAACGACCGAATTCGGCACCGGGGCCTTGAAGGTGACTCCTGCCCATGATCTGAATGACTTTGAAATTGCCCGACGCCATCAACTGCCGGCTATCCAGGTGATTAATGAACGGGGCCGGATGACCGAAGCCGCGGGCAAATATGAGGGAATGGATCGGTTTGCCTGCCGGGAGAAGATCGTTAAAGACCTGAAGGCTGACGGCCTGTTGGAAAAGATTGAAAAATATAGCCATAGCGTGGGCCATTGTTATCGTTGCGGGGCCGTGGTCGAGCCCATGTTCTCGAAGCAATGGTTTGTCGCGGTCAAACCCTTGGCTGCCGAGGCAGTGGCCGCGGTCCAGGCCGGCCGCATTAAAATCATTCCCCAGATGTGGGAGAAAACCTATTTTGAATGGATGTCCAATATTCGGGACTGGTGCATTTCCCGGCAGATCTGGTGGGGTCATCGCATTCCCGCCTGGACCTGCAGCAACTGCCAGCAATTAATCGTGGCCCGGGAAACTCCCAGTTCTTGCCCCCACTGCCAGAAAACGGAGTTGGTGCCCGAAACCGATGTCCTGGATACCTGGTTTTCTTCGGCGCTGTGGCCTTTTTCCACTCTCGGTTGGCCTCAACAAACCCCGGAATTGAAGCTCTTTTATCCTACCAGCGTGCTCGTCACTGCCTTTGACATCCTTTTTTTCTGGGTGGCCCGGATGATGATGATGGGCCTGCATTTCATGCATGAGGTGCCGTTTCGGGAGGTCTATATTCATGCCCTGGTGCGGGATGCGGAAGGCCAGAAGATGAGTAAATCCAAGGGTAACATCATTGATCCCCTGGAAATCATGGATAAATATGGCACCGATGCCTTCCGCTTTTCCCTGGCCGCATTTGCCGCCATGGGGCGGGATGTCTTATTGTCTGAGGAGCGGATTATCGGCTACCGCAATTTTGTCAACAAGGTCTGGAATGCCAGCCGCTTTACCCTGATGAATCTGGAAGGCTATGATCCCGAAGCCGCCCATCAAGACACCCAACCGCTGACGACGGTGGAGAGCTGGATTATCAGCCGCCTGCAGCGTCTCACCCAGGGAGTTGGCGAGGCGCTGGATAGTTATAAATTCGACCATGCCGCCCATCTGGTCTATCAGTTTACCTGGCACGAATTCTGCGACTGGTATCTCGAATTTATCAAACCCGCCCTTTATGAAAGCGCCGAAACCGCGGCGCGCCGCCATACCCAGCGGGTCTTAACACAGGTCTTGGGGACTATCCTTCGATTACTGCATCCCTTTATGCCTTTTATTACCGAAGAGGTCTGGCATAAGCTTCCGGGGGTCGAGGGCAGTATCATGGTGGCACCTTTTCCCCAGAGCCATCCGGAGCTGATTAATCCCGATGCCGAGGCCGAAATGGGATTGGTAATGGAGGTGGTTACCGCTATCCGCAATATCCGGGCCGAGATGAATGTGCCCCTGACGACCCGGGTCAAGGTTGATTTATTTACCCCCCACCCTTCTTCATTACGGATTTTAAGGACCCACCGCCATTTCCTAAGGGTTTTAGCCCGAGTGGGGGAGCTCAATATCGAATTTACCGGCCAGCCCCCTCGGGCCGCGGCCAAAGCCGTGGTGGACACGGTGGAAATTTACCTGCCGCTTAGCGGAATCCTCGACTTCTCCGAAGAAGACCGCCGCCTGGCCAAGGAAATGGAGAAATTGAGCAAAGATTTGACCAATGCCCAGAAGAAGCTGGCCAATGAGGACTTCCTGGCCAAAGCCCCGGAGGAGGTGGTGGAGCGGGAAAAAGAGAAAGTCCATGTGTGGAGCGAAAAACTGGCCAAACTCCGCAGCCACCGGGAGAAGATCCGGGAGTTGATGGCTTGATCAGGGATATCTGCCTATCTTGGCCTGCGGCCCTGTCGCTATAACGGGTTTTTGCCTTAAGTGTTAAAATACCATTCTTCTTCCGACCACTTAATTTCTGGAGTGGAGTAATGAACTTAAAAAACATCAGGGAAATGGCCCGCCACCTTGGCGTCAAGAACTATTCCCGGTTTAGAAAGGACGACCTGATTCGGGTGATTCAGGTAAAAGAGGGAAACGATCCCTGTTTTAAAAGGATCAACGACTGCCAGGTATATGATTGTCTGTGGCGCGCGGACTGTCAGGAATCTGCGGCTCCGTAGGGCCAAGTTGGTGGCCTTCGCCATTTTCTGGTCCCAGTTTAGCGAATCAGGGGTGACCCTTGCCCAGCAGTATTAGGGAACCAGGCCAATCGCGGTTTCTAGAACCAGATATGCAAGAATTATCCAAAGAACTGAAAGATAAAATTATCAAGGCTCTCGCCGATCGCCGAGCTAATCTTCCCTGCCCCCGTTGCGGCAACAAATCTTTTATCATTCTAGATGGCTTTTTCAATCCAACTCTGCAGATCGAATTAAATGGTCCAGTCAGCGAGGGAGTTTCCGTCCCGGCGGTGGTGATAATTTGTAAACAATGCGGCTACATAAGCCTGCACTCCCTGGGAGTATTAGGATTGCTGGCCAGAGAAGCCCCCCTCCAGCCCGGAAAGAATGCGCCCGGCTGAATAGCTAGCAAACCCAGACATTGTTGCGGCCCTTTGATTATTTTTAAGACATTTAAATAACTCTATTGACATGTTACCCATGAGCCTAACCCCCCTGCCTTTTGCGGTCCAACGTCTCATTGACTTGGCCCTGGAAGAAGATCTGGGGCCGGGCGATCTGACCACCCAGGCCACCATTGACCCGCAACTTCAGGCCGAGGCCCATATGCGGGCCAAAGAGGAGTTATTCGTGGCCGGCCTGCCGGTGGCCGCCGCAGTATTTCACCGCCTCGATGCGGCGATCAGCTTCCATGAGCAGGTTCATGAGGGCGACCAGGTACCCCCGGGTACTATACTGGCTATAGTAACTGGACCGGCCGGTTTGCTCCTTAGCGGCGAGCGGGTGGCCCTCAATTTCCTCATGCGGCTGTCCGGTATTGCCACTCAAACTCGTCGCTTTGTCGAGGCCGTGCAGCCCTATCCGGTGCAACTGGTCGATACCCGCAAGACCACGCCAGGTTGGCGGGTCCTGGAAAAATATGCCGTCCGGCTGGGCGGCGGCACCAACCATCGTTTTGGCCTGTTTGACGGGGTGCTGATTAAGGACAACCACCTGGTTGCGGCCGGGAGCATCACTGCTGCCGTCCGCCGGGCCCGCCGATCAGTTCCCCATACTCTAAAGATTGAAGTGGAAGTGGCCGATCTGGCCGGTCTGGAAGAGGCTATCACGGCCGGGGCCGATATGGTGCTGTTGGATAATATGGACGACGCTACCCTGGCCCAGGCAGTTAAAAAGACCCAGGATTGGGTTCTGCTGGAAGCCTCGGGAGGCATTACTCTGGAACGCCTGCCCCAAGTGGCGGCTGCCGGGGTTAACCTGATCTCGGTCGGAGCCCTGACCCATAGTGCCCGTAGTGTGGATATCAGTATGAAGCTGGTCCGGACCTGGATGTAGTCCAGAAGTTCACAACCGCTCGCCAGCTTTGGAGTAACCATATCACAACCCGCATTTAGTATCGCCTGCCAGTTTGCCTGAGAAAGCTCAACTTTTTAATCTCAATTCAGCAATGTTTCGTTAAGTTTTTGCAGGTGTCTGTGCTGGATGCCCATGGTCAGAGATTGCCTTATTTTCAAGTTTAAGCCCACAGGTCTCGTCAATGATTTTGATCCGCAAATCTCTAACTCTTTTTACAGAAACCCTTTCCAGATAATATTGGTGTAAAAGATGGAAAGCAGGAGTTAGGTAATCAGTCCGGCGACCATTTGCACCATAAAGCCGTAGGCGCTTCTGGCAATGAGATGGTAAACATTGAGGTGCGGTTTCCGCCAGCCGAAGAATTTTTCGATCTCCCAACGGAGCTTATAAATTAGGGTGATTTGTTCGGCTGAGAGATCATAGCGGTCGGTAGCAACCCAATATTCTGCATGGTCGGATCGCAACCCCATTTCATCGCCCAAAAAAACCAGGGCCTTCTACGTCTTGGCAAGCTGCCGGATTTCCGGATATTTCCGCTCCAGCCAGAGGCGTACTCCTTGAGGATTCTGTTCCAGGTCCCGGGTGCCGGTTTTTGGGGGGTAAAACCCTTACGGGCCAGTAGCGGCCCCAGCTTCTCATTTTGGGGTTTTTATCTCCACGGTGGCGCTATTTCACGGAACCTGCACCATCAACTCCTTCAGCCACTTATTCGGCTGGCGCCGCTATAATACCACCAACACCAGCCGCAATAACCCGATCCTGGCCCTTATTACCCTGGGGAATGGGTGGCACCACAATCACCATCCCCACACCTCCTCAAACCCAGCCATTTCCAGGCCTCCTCGGGAAGGGAGGAGGGCGATGATATCCCGGAGGGGGCTAAACTATGCGCTTGGCCGTGATCGTGACAGGCATTCCCGGCTCGGTGGCTGCCTACCTCTTGTCGCCAGCAAGAAGTAACAGTATTCGAAGCCAACGATTACCTGGCGGCCATTCCCACACGGCGGATGTCACTTCTGGGGGCCGAACCTACCCGGTGGACACCGGTTTCATCGTCTTCCACGAGACTACTTACCCAAACTTGATCGAGATTTTAAAACGTCTGGGCGTAGACTAGCAGCCAGCCAACATGATCTTCAGGGTTATCAATGCCCAGACCGGCCTGTAATATGATTTCCGTAATTTCAATGGCCTCTTTGCCCAACGGTGGAACCTGGTTAACCCTAGATTTGACCAGATGTTCATGGACATCTGGTGTTTACGCCGGGGTTTGGGAGATCTTGCCCGGGATGGGGATTTTGCGATAATCGTTAAATTAAAAATGGTTGCCAACAGCCTTAAGCTATTGTAAAATCAAATAATTAATTTTTCTGGAGCTAATATCACCAGGAAAGACAGAGCCAACGGTTCTCTCTGGGGCCACCACATTAAGGAAATTTTTCGTCCCGGCTTTTTACTCCCCCCAGCATTACAACCCCGGAAAATCGTTATCATGGTCCGAGTAGTAACCCAAAGGTGAACTATGGAGAATAGAAAAGCTTATCCGGAGAGACTGGAAGCCCAATTACAAGAATTGGCGGCCAGCATCGACGAACTGCAGGCTCAGGCGGACAAGGCCGCGGCTGAGGCCGGAACCAAAAATGAGTTGGTGAGATCTGCGTCAGAGACAAGAAACAGTGCAGGAAAAAATTAATAGTGATACGGGGCTTAGAGGAAAATAATGGAGAAAAACTCAAGGAAAGATTGGTCCTGGCCATAGCAGGTCTGGTAGAGGCCCTGAATCAGGGCAGGTCAAAATTTCCGGAACAGGCCCTTAAAGGTTTGAAACCCTTGGCGTGCCTGTTACTCAGCACTAGTGATGTCTGGGGAACAATTGACATTCCGGCTGATAATCCTTAACAAAAAGAATAGACCAAAGGAAACGTTAGGATAATCTAAAAATCAAGAATATCGGTTAAGGGGGCAGCAACGCGGGGTTGAACGGAGAGGGATGCCGCCAATTAAGGAGGAAGATCATGTTGCAATTTTCTGCCTGGCTCTGTATAATGCACGTGATTCCCCTGGTGCCGGCGGTTTCCCCTGCCCCATTGCCGCCTTCAGCGCCCATAACTCCAGAATTTGACATTCATTTATATCAACCGGAGTTGCGGGCTCAATCTGCCCAGGCCCTCGACCTTTTTGTCGAAGCCCACGTTGCCTCCGAATTAAGGGTCAAAACCATTAGCGTCACCGGAGACACGGCTGATCAGATCGTTCGGGCGGCGGAGACGGAGAAATGTGATCTCATTGTTATAGCCTGTCATGTACGCACCGGGTGGCGTCGTTTTATATTGGGTTCTGTAGCCGAACGGGCAGTAAGAAATGCCTCGTGTCCAGTACTTACCATCCAGGCACCGACGGAGACTGCCGGTAGCTTTGGCCAACTTATTAATCTCAGGGAATTATGACAATGAGTGATCAGTCCAACCCCGGTCAACCTGACCAGGGGAGAGTAGTTTCGGTCCGGGGTAATGTAGTTGATGCCTATTTTCCCAAAAGGGTACCTCACCTTTATAATCTGCTCCAGACCGGGGATCAGGGAAAGATCGTTATTGAAGTAGTTGCACATCTCAGTGCCGAAATGGTGCGGGGAATAGCCCTGACCACCACCCAGGGGCTGGCGCATGGGTCGATTATTGTCGATACGGGCCAGCCGATCAAGGTCCCGGTAGGAGAGCGCCTTTTAGGTCGAGTATTCAATGTCTTCGGTGACACGATCGACCGCAAGGACCGGATTACTGGCGGAGAGTGGCGGTCGATTCACCGCGCTCCGGTGCCGCTGAGCCAACAAGCCACGGTCCCCGAGATCTTCGAAACCGGAATTAAGGCCATCGATGTTCTGGCCCCCTTGGAGCGGGGCGGCAAGGCCGGACTGTTTGGCGGCGCCGGGGTGGGGAAAACCGTGCTGATCATGGAAATGATTCACAACATAGTCGGGCAGCATGAGGGGATCAGTCTCTTTTGTGGCATTGGGGAACGCTGCCGGGAGGGGGAAGAGCTATACCGGGAGATGCAACAAGCCGGAGTCCTGGACCATACCGTAATGGTGTTTGGTCAGATGAATGAACCGCCGGGGGCCAGATTCCGGGTCGGTCATGCGGCGCTGACCATGGCCGAATACTTCCGGGATGAAGCCCGGCAAGAGGTGTTCTTGCTGATTGACAACATCTTCCGGTTTATCCAAGCCGGGGCTGAAGTCTCCGGGTTGATGGGTCAGCTGCCCTCGCGACTGGGATATCAACCGACCCTGGGTACCGAGCTGGCCGCCCTGGAAGAACGGATCTGCAACACCGCCAGTGGCGCCATTACTTCGGTGCAGGCGGTGTATGTCCCGGCCGATGATTTTACGGATCCAGCAGCGGTACATACTTTTGGTCACCTTTCGGCGTCCATCGTGTTATCCCGAAAGCGAGCCAGCGAAGGCCTGTATCCCGCCATTGATCCCTTAAAATCGGGGTCCAACGTATTGGTTCCCCATATCGTCGGGCCGCGGCACTATCATGTGGCTCAGGAGATCCGGAAGACTCTGGCTATATACGAAGACCTTAAAGATATCATCGCCATGTTAGGCATTGAAGAACTCTCTCAGGATGATCGGCGGACGGTTTACCGGGCTCGCCGCCTGGAACGGTTCCTGACTCAACCATTTTTTGTCACCGAGCAATTTACCGGTCACAAAGGTCGAATCGTCAAGCTGGAAGATGCAATCGAGGGTTGCGAACGGATTCTCAACGACGAATTACAGGATTATCCGGAAAGAGCCTTGTACATGATCGGGTCGATCGATGAGGCCTGAGCGTATGAAACTTAAGCTATTGCTGCCTTCCGAAATTCTGATCGATCAGGAAGTGACCAAAGTCATTGCTGAAGCGGACAACGGTTATTTCTGTCTGCTGCCGCGGCATATTGACTTCGTCGCCGCCTTGGTGCCCGGTATCCTAGCCTTTACCGCGCGGGACGGGCAGGAGGAGTTTGTTGCCGTCGATGAAGGCATCCTGGTCAAAGTCGGCCCGGATGTGCTGGTTTCGACTCGGAACGCCTTCCGCAGTGCGGAACTGGAGAAGTTGCGGCAAACCGTGGAGCAAGAATTTCGGATAAGAGATGATCGGGAGAAAAAGGCCCATTCAGCGACGGCCAAATTGGAAGCCGATTTGGTCCGGAGATTCATGGAACTAGGGGAGCATGAACGATACTGAGAAGGTCAATCATCCGGACCGGAAGCGGGCGGAAGAGCTGTCCCAAAAGATCGCCGCCAAACAACAGCGTAAGCTGAAAGCCAGACACCGGAGAGATCGCCCCCTCTGGTTTGGGTTGGGGATGTTCGGCCTGGTGGGCTGGTCGGTAGCGATCCCCACCCTGATCGGAATAGCATTGGGAATCTGGCTGGATATGAAATTGCCCGCCCGTTTTTCCTGGACGCTCACCCTGCTCTTTGTCGGAGTCATACTCGGTTGCCTGAATGCCTGGTATTGGATCAAGCGAGAAAGTCGAAACCATGGAAGTGGGAATTAGCCACCCTCTGTTGATCTCATTAGTGGGAGCCTTGGTGGTTCTGGCCATGTTGGTGAAATCGGCCTGTCTCCAGGCTAATATCCCACCCTTGATTGGCTATATCTCGCTGGGTTTCCTGCTGGGATGGGCCGACGTCGCGTTGGGATGGCTGGGGAGCGGCGGCCGGGAGATTTTTAGCCTTTTAGGGGAAATCGGAGTCATCGTGTTGCTCTTCCGGATCGGTTTGGAAAGCAATGTTGCCGGCCTGATTCATCAGTTGCGTCGGGCCTCTCTGATCTGGCTGGGAGGGGTTTTATTCAGCGGGATACTGGGCTATCTCACTGCTTCCATTATCTTTGGCCTGTCGCTGATTTCCAGTCTGTTCGTGGCCATTGCTCTAACCGCCACCAGTGTTGGGGTCTCGGTAGCCACTTGGCAGGACGCCCAGGCCCTCAATTCTCCTATCGGAGAGCTGTTAGTTGATGTGGCCGAGTTAGACGACATCTCGGGGATTGTGTTGATGGCCCTGCTGTTCGCCATCGTCCCGGTTTTGCAGGGACAGGCGAATAATTCTCTGTTGCATATGGTCGGATTAACCGCGGTTCTGCTACTGGCCAAGCTGGTGGGGTTCGGAGCTTTCTGTATCCTGTTTTCGATGTGGATTGAACGCCATGTAACTGAGTTCTTTACTAAAATCAGCTCGCCGCCTCACTTGGCCCTGGTGGTGGCCGGAATCGGCTTTATCATGGCCGCGCTGGCGGCGTTGCTAGGTTTCTCGGTGGCCATCGGCGGCTTTTTCGCCGGACTGGTATTCAGCCGTGATCCGCAGTCGGTTAAAATTGATGCCTCTTTTGAAGACATTTATGAATTTTTTAGTCCGTTTTTTTTTATCGACATCGGTCTGAATATCGATCCCTATGCCCTCACCTCGGGCCTGGAACTTAGTGGATTGCTGGTGGTGGCGGCGATCCTGGGGAAGGTACTAGGGCATGGCGTCCCTTCTTTGATTACTTTGGGATGGAGCGGCGCCGTGGTGCTGGGTTTGAGCATGATTCCCCGAGCGGAAATTGCCATGATCATCATGGAACATGGCTTGAACCTGGGTAACTGGGCCGTGCCGCCCCCGGTTTATGCCGCCATGGTCGTAGTATCGGCGGCCACCTGCATTATTTCTCCGATCACCGTGCGGGTCCTTTTGCGTCGGTGGCCTCAGATTAAGGGAGAAAACTAACCATGACCATTATCATCGTTCAACTCTCTCTAGCCTTCAGCTTGGGCCTGGGCCTGGGCCTGTTATATTTCGGGAGCCTGTGGTTAACGGTTCAGCGACTGCCCCAGATGCGGCGGCCGGAGTGGCTGACTGTGGGCAGTTTTCTGGGGCGCACCGCTATCTGCCTGTTGGGTTTTTATCTGATCATGGCTGGCCGCTGGGAGCGGCTGCTCCTGGCCACTCTGGGTTTTTTGGTAATGCGGTCCATTTTAGTCCGCCGCTGGGGACCTGAAAACCCGAAGCCGTTGACCAAATGAAGGTTGGCCGATGGAATTCATGAGCTTAAAAGATATTACTCCGGATATGGTGACTATCTGGCAATGGGGAGCGATTTCCCTGAACGCCACTATTGTATTCACCTGGATAGTGATGGCCCTGATTATCGTGATTTCCTGGCTGGTCACCCGTAGCCTGTCGGTAGATGCCCAAGCCTCACGGTGGCAGACTCTGCTGGAAGTGCTGGTAGGCGGCATCCGCAATCAGATCCGGGAAGTCAGCCGCCAGGACCCTGACCGCTATCTGCCGTTTATCGGCACCCTGTTCCTGTTTATCGCGGTTTCCAATCTGTTGACCCTGTTCCCGGTTTACATCCCTCCGACCGGTTCTCTGTCCACGACCACGGCTTTGGCCATCTGCGTCTTTGTCGCGGTGCCGGTTTATGGCATTATCGACCTCGGCTTGCTCGGCTATCTGAAACTCTACATCCAACCGACGATATTCATGTTGCCTTTTAACATCCTGGGCGAGCTGTCCCGGACCCTGGCCTTGGCGGTTCGACTCTTTGGCAACATCATGAGCGGCACCAAGATCTTGGCCATCTTGCTGGCGGTAATGCCTTTTTTCTTTCCGATTCTGATGCGGGCCTTGGGATTACTGACCGGCCTAATCCAGGCCTATATTTTTGCCATTCTGGCCATGGTCTACATTGCTTCTGCTACTCGGGTGCGCGAGGAACGCGAACAGGGAGCTCAAATGACCACTTCTCCGGAAACCAATCAACCCCACGATCCATTGAAAGGAGACAATTTGTGATGGACGGCATCAGTCTGATCGGCATGATCTCTATCTTTACGGCAGGTTTGACCATGGGTCTCGGTGCCATTGGTCCGGCTTTGGGAGAAGGCCGGGCCGTGGCCCAGGCCTTAAGCTCGATTGCCCAACAACCTGATGAAACCGGTGCCATTACCCGGACTCTGTTTGTAGGTCTGGCCATGATCGAATCCACCGCCATTTACTGTTTCGTGATTTCCATGATTCTGATCTTTGCCAACCCCTTCTGGGATTACGTGATCTCGCGGTAGGAGGATATCCGTGCTCATTGATTGGTATACGGTAATCGCTCAGATCATCAATTTTTTGGTGCTCATAGCCTTGGCCAAACACTTTTTGTACGGCCGCATCATTAATGCCATGAACCAGCGGGAAGAAAGAATCGCGGCCCGGCTGGCCGAGGCCACCCAAAAAAAACAGGAGGCTGAGCAACTGGAGCAAATCTACCGCCAACAGAATCAACAGTTAGAAATCCAGAAAAAAGCCATTCTGGACCAGGCCCAAGAACAGGCGGAGGCCCAACGCAAACTGCTGCTGGAAAAGGCGCGCCAGGAGGTCGATGATCTCCAGGCTAGATGGTATGACGCTATCCAACAGGAGAAAAACGTGTTTCTGCAAGAACTCCGGCAACGGGCCGGGCGGCAGGTTTACGCCGTGGCCCGCCGGGCCCTGCAAGATCTGGCCAATGCCGCATTAGAAGATCAACTCATCCGCGTTCTTATTCAGCGCCTCCAGACCCTGGATGAGGAAGAACGGCGGTTGATAGTCGAATCGGTCCATAAAGGGAATAAAGCACTGGTGGTAAACAGCGCCTTTGAGATTCCTGAGGAGAGGCGCCAAGAGCTCCACCAGGCCGTGCAAGATTTCCTGAATAACGGCTTTCGGGTTGATTATCGCACTGCCCCCGAGGTGATTTTGGGAATTGAACTGAAAACCCCCAGTCATAAGATTGCCTGGACTCTAGAAAACTATCTGGAGACTTTGGAGGCGGACCTGCAGGAAGCCCTGGATGAAAAGGCCGGGCCAAAACAGCAACCAAAATTGCCACATCATGACCAGTAATACGTTGAAATCAGAAATAAAACAGTCAAATGCACAGCCTGCCCGGCTGAAGTCAGTCCTGGACGACCTCTTTACTATTCTGGACCAGGAATTAACTGAATTCCAGCCAGAATTACGGGCGCAAGAGGTGGGTCTGGTAAGCTTTTTGGGCCATGGTATTGCCCAAGTGGAAGGACTTCCCCACGTAGGTGCGGATGAACTGCTGCGGTTTCCGGGAAATCGGTTGGGGATGGCCTTCAACCTGGAACCGAACGAGGTCGGGGTGGTGTTGCTGGATGAAAGTGGAGAGCTGAGCGCCGGAACCGAGGTGCACCGCACCGGTCGCCTCTTGGATGTTCCGGTGGGGGAAGAGTTGTTGGGCCGGGTGGTGGACCCTCTGGGCCGTCCCCTGGATAACTTGGGTCCGGTGCAGGCTTCTCACCGGCTGCCGGTCGAACGGGAAGCCCCGGCGATTATGGATCGCTCTCCGGTCACCGTGCCTCTACAAACCGGGCTCAAGGTGGTGGACGCCCTGATTCCGATCGGGCGGGGCCAGCGGGAGCTTATCCTGGGCGATCGTCAGACCGGCAAGACGGCCATCGCCCTGGATACGATTATCAACCAACGGGACCAAGACGTCCTTTGCGTTTACTGTGCCATCGGCAAGCGAGCCTCAGCCGTGGCCAAAGTAATTGCCGATTTAGATCAATACGGAGCCCGGGATTACACCATGGTGGTAGTGACCACCGGGGAAGAACCACCGGGATTACAGTTTGTCGCTCCCTATGCTGCTACTTCTATGGCCGAATATTTCATGGCCCAGGGCCGCGACGTCCTGGTAGTCTATGATGATCTGACCTGCCATGCCCGGGCCTATCGGGAGCTGTCCCTGTTGTTGCGCCGTCCGCCAGGCAGGGAGGCCTTTCCCGGGGATATCTTTTATATTCATTCCCGGTTACTGGAGCGTTCCACCCATCTGCGGGAAGAATTCGGGGGCGGCTCCTTAACAGCCTTACCGATTGTGGAAACCGAGGCTCAGAATATCGCTGCCTATATTCCCACCAACCTGATTTCCATTACCGACGGGCAGATTTATCTCTCCCCGCAGCTCTTCCAAAAGGGCATCTTGCCGGCGGTGGATGTGGGCAAATCAGTATCGCGGGTGGGGGGCAAGACGCAATTGCCCGCCTATCGGGCCGTGGCTGGAGATTTACGTCTGGCCTATTCCCAGTTCGAGGAGTTGGAGGCCTTTGCCCGGTTCGGGACCAGACTGGACGAAGAAACTCGCCACACCCTGGAGCGGGGTCGCCGGGTCCGGGAGATTCTTAAGCAGCCTCAATATCAACCTCTGTCGGTTCCCGAACAGATCGCCGCCCTGGTCGCGGTAACCGGCGGCATCTTTGACCGCCTTGACCTCGATCAGGTCGAAAGGCTGGAAAGCAAGATCCGCCAGGCCATGACCCGAAAATTATCTGACCTGGGTAAACGGATCAGCGCGGGTGAAAAACTGAGTGAGGAGGATCGTGAGAGCATGTTAAACCTGGCCCGGGAAGTCTGGACTTCCCGGTAAAGAATTGGTCCGGAGGTCAACCTGACTGAAGGCCCTAATTAATCGGTTTTTAACAGGAGGCTGAGTTTATGGAACTTTTCACTCGAAACGAGTTGCACAACTTGACCGAGGTTCAGCAAAGACCATGTGTCTCGATCTATATGCCCACCCATCGCATCCCCTCTGAAATTACCCAGGACCGGATCAGGCTGAAAAACTTACTGCGTCAGGCTGATCAGGCCTTACAGGATTATGGTCTGCGGGCTCCCGAGGCCCAAGCCATTCTGGATCCGGCAGAACGACTGTTAACCCAACTCCCCTTTTGGCAGCGCCAAAAGGACGGGCTAGCACTGTTTTTAGCACCAGAATTTTTCCGCGATTATCTGTTGCCCACCACCATTACCGAATTGGTGGTGGTAACTGACCGCTTTCATCTTAAGCCGATGCTTTCCTTGCTCAGCGGTGATGGCAGCTTCTATATTCTAGCCCTCAGCCAGAATGAGGTCAGACTGTTGCAGGGAACGCGCTTTCGGGTCAGTGAAGTCATTCTGGAAGAAATGCCCCAGAGCCTGGCCGAGGCCCTTAAATTCGAGGAGCAGGAAAAACAGCTCCAATTTCATACCCGGACTCCGAAAGCAGGAGGGGATCGGACCGCCATGTTTCACGGCCATGGCGTGGGCACCGACGATGCCAAAGACCGAATCCTGCGCTATTTCCGCCAGATTGATAAGGGGCTGCAGGAGCTGCTGCGGAACGAACAGGCGCCCCTGGTATTGGCCGGAGTTGATTATCTTTTGCCCATCTACCAGGAGGTCAATTCCTACGGACAGCTCATAGATCATGGGATTATTGGTAATCCCCAAGGGCTGAGCGCCGAGGAATTACACGCCCAAGCCTGGGGCATTATCGCACCGTACTTTCAACAGAGTCAACTTGAGGCCGCGGCTAAATATCGCCAATTGGCCGGGACCGGGAAAACCTCCAAAGAGATCAAAGAAATCGCTCCGGCCGCCTATCACGGCCGTATCGAAGCCTTGTTTGTAGCGGTTGGCCGCCAGCAATGGGGGACTTTCGACCCGCAAACCACTGCGGTGGAACTGCATTCCGAGCCGGAGCCCAAGGATCAGGACTTATTGGATCTTGCCGCCCTGCATACCCTATTGCGGGCCGGACAGGTCTTTGTGGCAAAGCCAGAAGAGATGCCTGAGGATAGCCCGGTCGCGGCAGTCTTCCGCTGCTGATCGGGTTATGGTTTAAATCAACCTCGGTTTAGGGAATAGGCGATAAGATGGCAACTACTGAGGCTATCCAGAGAAAAATCAAAACCGCCGAAGAGCTGCAATCGGTGGTAAAGACCATGAAAGCTCTGGCCGCAGTGAATATCCGCCAGTATGAAAGGGCAGTGGAGTCGGTGGCCGAGTATCATCATGCCGTCGCTCTGGGGCTGCAAATCCTGCTGCGCCACCGGCCGGAGGCCACGGCTTTGACCTCCTCGGAACCCACCCAGCGTCTGGGAGTCGTGGTTTTTGGCTCTGATCAGGGAATGTGTGGCATGTTCAATGAGCAGATTGTCGCACACACCCTGCAAAGTATGGATAACCTGATGGTGGCGCAGGAACACCGGTTTTGCCTAGTGGTTGGCCGTCGGGTGGGCGAACGGTTGGAAAATGCTGGGCAACCAGTCGAAAGGTTTTTCCCTGTCCCTAGCGGGGTCACGGCCATCACCTCGATGGTCCAGGAGCTCCTGATTGCTATTGAAGAGTGGCATGCTGGCCAGAATATTAATCGGGTATTGCTCTTCTATAACAAGCATTCTTCCGGGATGGCCTTTCGTCCCTTTACTTTTCAGCTAATACCGGTGGAGGCCGGGTGGCTGCAACATCTTCAGAGAAGTCCCTGGCCGACCCGGGTGTTGCCTACTTTTACCATGGACTGGAACCCGCTGTTCTCGGCCCTGATCCGGGAACATCTATTTGTTTCCCTGTATCAAGCCCTGGCAGAGTCGTTGGCCAGCGAACAGGCCAGCCGTCTGGTTTCCATGCAGGGAGCGGAACGGAATATCGAAGAACGACTGGCAGAATTAACCACCCAGTTTCACCGCCAACGGCAGATGTCAATCACCGAAGAACTGCTTGACATTGTCTCAGGGTTTACAGCCTTAAGCAGCAAAAAAAATCAGCGGGGAAGGTAATTGGCTGCGCCCAAAAGATAGAGATGTTCAACCTTTTTGAGACCGTTTTTCGTTTAGGAGCATGACCGGACAGCAACGCATCCATATCGGCACCTCGGGATGGCACTATGAACATTGGCAAGGCCCTTTCTATCCCGAAGACCTTTCCCCCCTGGGCTTTCTGGAGTATTATGCCCGATATTTCCATACCGCCGAGATCAACAATACCTTCTATCAACTGCCTGCCCCGCAGACCTTTGAGGGCTGGGCAAATAGAGTTCCGGAGGACTTCATTTTCGCGGTCAAGGCCAGCCGTTACATCACCCATATGAAAAAACTGAAAGACGCAGCGCAGACCCTGTCCCCGCTCTTGGAGCGAGTCCAGATCTTGGGGGAAAAATTGGGACCGATCCTGTTCCAACTGCCGCCCCGATGGAATATAAATCTCAACCGGTTGAACTCCTTTTTACAGGCTCTGCCTGCCGGTTATCGTTATGCCATCGAATTCCGCGATCCTAGCTGGTTGACCACTAAAACCTATGAGGCCCTGGCCGCACACCGGGTGGGCTTTTGTATCTACGATTTCGCCGGTCGGCTGTCTCCCAAGGAAGTGACCGCGGATTTGATCTATCTGCGGCTGCATGGCCCGGCCGGCCCGTACCAAGGATGTTATGATACCCAGTTTCTGGCGGGCTGGGCCGAGGCCTTTGCCACCTGGGCCGCTCAGGGAAAGGAGGTCTTCTGCTACTTTGATAATGATGAAGCCGGTTATGCGGTCCAGAATGCCCGGCAATTACAACAGATGATCACAAAGGGATAGGTTGTGCCAGTACATAACGCCGATATGGCCGCAATCTTCAATAAGGTGGCCAATCTTTTGGATATTGAGGATGCCAATCAATTCCGCCTCCGGGCTTACCGTAATGCCGCCCGCACTATTGCCGGGCTGCCCCAAAGGATAGTGGATCTGGTCCCCCAGGAGAGTTATGGGGCGGCCCGGCACTACTTTACCGGTTCCAAGGCCCATAACATCGCGGTGCGCAAGATCGGTATCAAAAAGGGGCTAAAGATCACCGAATACGGGATAAGCAACGGCAAGGCGGACGAAAAGAAGGTGAGGGCTTTGAACTGGTCGGCCTGCCCTATATTGAGCCGGAATTGCGCGAGAATCGGGGTGAAGTGAAGACGGCCCAAAAGGGAAGGCTGCCGCAGCTGATTACCCTGCCGGACATCCGGGGCGACCTCCGTGTTCGTACCAAGGATACGGACGGCCGCCACCGCCTGGAGGAGATGGCCCAAGCAGCCCAAGAACAAGGCAACGCATACCTGGCCATCACTGACCATTCCCAGCGGGTATCGATGGCCCATGGCCTGGATGCCAAATTTCTGGCCGCCCAGATTAAGAGAATTGACCGGCTGAGTGACAGACTCCACGGTATCATTATCCTCAAGGCCATTGAAGTGGACATCCTGGAACTCGGCTCGCTGGACCTGCCAGATGACATCCTCAAGGCACTGGATGAGAAGACCTTTGAAGAATTATTGAAAAAAATTAAGATAGGAGATCCTAGTGCCAGAACTCCCCGATGTTGAAATCTTCAAACAATATCTGGATGCCACCTCCTTACACAAGCTCATCGAAAAGGTAGAGGTGAACAATGCTACGGTCCTTGCCGGGGTTTCGGCGTCCGAATTGAGCCGGACTTTGAGGGGCCGCAGATTTGAATCTGCCCGGCGTCACGGCAAATATCTTTTAGTGCAGCTGGACGACGGCTCGTGGTTGATCCTTCATTTTGGCATGACCGGTTATTTGAAGTGTTTCCAGGACCAGGACCAGGAACCGGCTCACAGCCGCCTTTGCCTCAGTTTTGATAATGGCTTTCACTTGGCTTTCGTCTGTCAGCGGATGTTAGGGAAAGTGAGTCTGGCCCGCGATGCCGAAAGCTTTCTGGCCGAGAAAGACATCGGGCCGGATGCCCTGATTTTGGATTTCCCCACCTTGCAAGAGCTCCTGGAGGGAAGAAAAGCGGCGATTAAATCCATTTTAATGAACCAGAAATTGATCGCTGGCCTGGGTAATATTTACACCGATGAAATTCTCTTTCAGGCTGGCCTTAACCCGGCAACCCCGGTCAGCCGACTTGGTGAGGAGCAGCTCCAAGATGTGTTCGAGGCGATCAAACAAGTGCTCCGGACCGCCATTGACTGCCGCGCCGATCCCGATCAGATGCCGCGTTTTTTTTTGCTGCCGCAGCGGCACCCGGAAGGAAAGTGCCCCCATTGCCACCATCGCTTAGCGCGGTGTAAAATTGCGGGGCGGACAACCTACTACTGCCCCTACTGCCAGGCCGGGGGAAAAGGGCATAGAACTATTTCCTGAATCTGCTGCTGAGCCGGGTTCTGGTGGTCGGTCCTGGCTCCGCTAAGCTGCTATAGGAGTAAGAGATGTTACAAAATCGCATCACATTGTTTAAGCTTTTAGGGTTCGAGGTCCGGATCGATGTGAGCTGGATCATCATCGCGGTTTTGGTCACCTGGTCCCTGTCAGTCGGTCTTTTCCCTTATCTGTATGAAAATCTTTCCCCCCGGACCTACTGGACGATGGGGATAGTAGGAGCCCTGGGGCTTTTTATATCAATCATTATCCACGAATTTTCCCATTCCCTGGTGGCCCGGCGGTATGGCATCCAGATGAAGGGTATTACCCTGTTTATTTTCGGGGGGGTGGCCGAAATGGAGGAGGAGCCGCCCAACCCCAGAGCCGAATTTATGATGGCCATTGCTGGACCTATAGCCAGCATTGTTCTTTGTCTGGTTTTTTATGGCATCCACAATTACGGCCTGAAGAGTAACTGGGCGGTGTCGATTAATGGGGTGATCCGCTATCTGGCAATGATCAACGGCATCCTGGCCGCGTTTAACCTCCTGCCGGCTTTTCCCCTGGACGGCGGCCGGGTGTTGCGCTCTCTTCTTTGGGGTTGGAAGAACAACCTGCGTTGGGCCACCCGCATCTCTTCTAAGATCGGTTCCGGGTTCGGCATCGCCCTGATCTTCATGGCGGTCCTCCAGGTGCTGAACGGCAATTTCATCGCCGGTATGTGGTGGTTTCTGATCGGCATGTTCCTTAGAGGGGCGGCCCAGATGAGCTATCAACGCGTTCTAACCCGCCAGACCCTGGAGGGAGAGCCGGTGCGGCGCTTCATGCACTCTGATCCCATAACTGTGCCGCCTTCGACCACAGTTACGGAGCTGGTTGAAGATTACGTTTATAAATACCATTTCAAAATGTTTCCGGTGGTAGACAACGGCAAACTCTTGGGTTGTATAACTACCAAACAGATAAAGGCCCTGCCACGGGAAGAATGGTCACGGAAAACCGTGGGAGAGGTGGCCAACCGATGTTCAGACCAGAATACTATCAGCCCGGAGACCGATGCTATCCAAGCCCTGGCGCTCATGAGTCGCGGCGAAAACAGTCGTCTCATGGTGACCGAAAAAGGGCGTTTGGTCGGTATCCTATCGCTCAAAGATTTGTTAGGGTTTCTCTCTCTCAAAGTGGAACTGGAAGACTGACCTAAGGCGGTATGGCTTTTAAAAATTCATATGAAAGCTAAGGAGGTGATAGGCGTGCGCTACGAAGGCCCGATATACCGGCCGCCGAGTGAGGCGGACAGCCTGCTGATTCAGGCGACGGTCGGTTGTCCCCACAATAAATGCACCTTTTGCATGGTTTACAAAAACGGGGTAAAGTACAAAGTCAGGCCGATTGAGGAAATTAAGGCTGATCTGGAGGAAGCCCGCCAGGTGTATGGTGACCGGGTGCAGACCCTGTTTTTTCCGGCGGGCAATACCATTGCCATGCCCACCGCAGCCCTGACCGAACTTTGCCGCCACAGTTACTCGATTTTCCCTCGTCTGCGGCGGATTACCGTCTATGGCTCCTCCCAATTTATCTATCGCAAGGGGATTGATCAATTGCGGAGCTTGGCCGAGGCCGGCCTGAAGCGCATCCATGTCGGTTTAGAAAGTGGTGATGATGTCATTCTGGAGCGGATTAAAAAAGGCTCCACCGCCCAGCAACAGATTGCCGCGGGCCAGATGCTGCGGGCCGCAGGCATCGAGGTCAGCGAGTACGTGATGCTGGGCATTGGCGGGAAGGAGAGGACCGAAGCGCATGCTCGCCAAACGGCCGCGGCCATTAATCAGATTCAGCCAGATTTCTTGCGGCTGCGGACCTTTGTCCCCAAAATCAATACTCCCTTGTTGGAGGATGTGCTGGCCGGTGCCTTTCAGATGCTAGGCCCCCACGAGGTGCTTCTTGAGACCATGGCCCTGATTGAGGGGATTAGCGTCCCCACTCATGTGGTCAGCGACCACTATACCAACTACGTTAACCTAACTGGCCGGTTGCCGGAGGATAAGGATCGCCTGCTGGCGACCCTAAGGAAGGCCCTGAAGCTGGAGGAGTCAGACTTCCGACCTTTCTTTATCGGCACCCAATAAACCGCCATACCTTATCACCCCAACCTTGACCAGTCCGCCAGGGAAAGATAAGATAAAAAATTGGCAAAAATAAGACCATAAAAAGGGGGCCAAGGCCGTTGCGGGCAGCTCTTCACAAATGAATTTAAAGACCCCCAGCAAAATAAGGATGAAGGAATTTTTTAAACTCAAAACTATTCTCGAGGTCCTGGGACTGCTGGGTCAGTTTTCTGCGGTGGAGACGGAAATGGTGTTGTTAAGCCAGGCTCATGGCCGGGTCCTGGCCCAGGACTTGGTCGCCACCGCCGATCTCCCGGAATTTACCCGGACCGTGGTCGATGGCTTTGCGGTGCGGGCCCGGGATACCTTTGGGGCCAGCCCCAGTGCTCCGGCCCTGCTGCAGGTGGTGGGGGAAATTAACATGGGCGAGGAAGCCACCCGGCTACTGCAGCCCGGGGAGACAGTCCGTATCGCCACCGGCGGGATGTTGCCGCCGGGAGCCGATGCCGTGGTCATGATAGAATATACCCAGGAATTGGACGCGCATAACCTGGAGGTGTTCCGGAGTGTATCGCCCCTGGAAAACGTCTTACAGCAAGGCGAAGATGTCCGGGCCGGGACCAGGCTGTTGGCAGCCGGAGTTCGCCTTCGCCCGCAGGATATCGGGCTGTCAGCCGCCCTGGGGGTGACGACGGTTCCGGTTTATCGCTGTCCGCGGGTAGCAATCATTTCCACCGGCGATGAAATTGTTCCTATCGAGGCCGCTTTGAAGCCGGGACAGATGCGGGACAGTAATGCTTATGCCCTGGCCGCCCAGGTGGAGACAGCCGGTGGGAAACCCTGCTATTGGGGCATTGTCCCGGATGAGCTGACCGCCCTGCAAGAGCGGCTGGCTGCGGCTCTACCTAAGTCGGATCTGATTCTGATCTCCGGGGGCAGTTCGGTGGGTACCCGGGATTGGGCCATTACGGCCATCCAATCCTTTTCGGACTCCCAGATTCTGGTCCATGGCTTGGCGATAAGCCCTGGCAAACCGACAATCTTAGCGGTCATCGACAATAAACCATTGATTGGCTTGCCCGGCCATCCGGCGTCGGCGATGATCATCATGGCGGTGTTGGGCCGACCACTATTGGCCCGATTGGGTGGGCTAAACGCCCCTGAGGATTCTTGGGGCCAGACCATTACCGCCCGGCTTTCCCGCAACCTGGCCTCCCCCCAGGGACGGGAAGATTTTGTCCGGGTCCGTCTGCGGTCCGAAGCAGACACTCTGTGGGCCGACCCGATTCTGGGCAAATCCGGCCTGATTTCCACTATGGTCAAGGCCCACGGCTGGATTCAGATTCCCCTGCACACCGAAGGGTTGGAAAAGGGCGAACTAGTTACGGTGCGATTGTTTTATAGCTAAGTTGTTGCCAGGTCGATGAAACGTCATATTTATCTAAAGATGAAACCCCTGGCTGAGGCCCGGGAGCTTTTTCTTTCCCGATTTGACCTGGACAATTATCTGGCTCCGGAGGAGGTGCCGACCGTGGAGGCCCTGGGTCGGGTTACCGCCGCCCCGGTTATCGCCCGGCTGTCCTCGCCGCACTACCATAGCGCGGCCATGGACGGCTATGCATTAGAGGCGTCCGCAACCTTTGGAGCTACCACGGAGCAACCCCGGCGACTGCGCCTGGGGCAGGAAGCCTTTCCGGTCAACACTGGCAATTTGCTGCCGCCGGGGACTGACGCGGTGATTATGGTAGAACAGGTCAATCCCATCGATGATGAGAGCATTGAAATTGAGGCCGCGGTGCATCCCTGGCAACACGTCCGACGGGTGGGGGAGGATCTGGTGGCCGGGGAAATGGTGCTGCCGGAAAAAACCGTAATCACTCCCGCGGCCCAGGGGGCGCTGCTGGCAGGGGGGATTACCCGGGTCCTGGTTAAGCAGCGGCCGCGGGTGGTCATTATCCCCACTGGTTCGGAACTGTTACCTGTTACAGAACTGTCGCGCGAGGATTTAACCCCAGGGAAGATCATCGAATTTAATTCTGTCATGCTGGCCAGTCTGGTCGAACAGGCCAGCGGCCTGCCCCAGATTCACCCGCCGGTTCCTGATACCTTGACAGCCATTCAAGATGCTCTCGATATTGCGGTAAACCAAGGCGACATAATTATCATCAATGCCGGGTCCTCGGCTGGCACCGAGGATTATACCGCCGAGGCGGTTAGCAACCTGGGTGAAATCCTGGTGCACGGGGTGGCCATGATGCCGGGCAAACCAACGATTTTGGGAGTGGTGCAAGGCAAGCCGGTGATCGGCAACCCCGGCTATCCGGTATCCGCGGTGCTCTCCGCCGAACAATTTATCCTGCCCCTGATCGCTGGCATGGTGGGCCGTCCGCTACCGCCGCGGCCCCAGGTGAAGGTCCATGCGGCGCAAAAAATTCCCTCCAAGGCCGGCCTGGAGGAATTCATCCGGGTAACCCTGGGGAAAGTGGGAGAGCGGGTTATCGCCACCCCCTTGCCCCGGGGCGCGGGCACCATCACCTCTCTGGTAAGAGCTGACGGTATTATTCGTATTCCGGCCTTGAGCGAGGGTTTGGAGGAGGACCGCCCGGCTATCGCAGAATTACTCATCTCTTTAGAAGAACTGGCCGGCACCCTGGTGGCCATTGGCAGCCACGACAATACCCTGGACGTCTTGGCCAGCTTGCTGCGGCGGCGAAACCCGGAGCTGCGCCTGTCTTCAGCCCATGTCGGGAGCCTGGGAGGGCTGCTGGCCTTGAAGAGAGGCCGCTCCCATCTGGGGGGCAGCCACCTCTTTGATCCCGCCACTAATTCATATAACATCCCTTATATCCAGCGGTATCTGCCAGGAATGCCTTTAAAGCTGATCAATCTGGTGTATCGCCAGCAGGGTCTGATGGTGCTGCCTGGAAATCCCAAAAATATCAAAGGATTCGAGGATCTGACCCGCTCCGAGGTCAGATTTATTAACCGCCAGCGAGGCTCGGGAACCCGCATCCTGCTGGATTATCAGTTACAGCAACTTGGTATTCCCCCGGAGGCGGTTACGGGGTATGATAGGGAGGAATATACTCACATGGCGGTGGCGGTCAATGTGTTATCCGGCAGCGCCGACGCCGGCCTGGGGATCAGGGCGGCAGCGCAGGCCCTGGAATTAGATTTTATCCCAGTGGTTGTCGAACGCTATGATCTGGTCGTTCCACAAACCACCTTTGCCGAAGGCCGCTTTCAAACTCTGCTGGCCCTTATTCGATCGGAGGAATTTAAGCATTTGGTCAAGGAACTCGGGGGTTACGATACCTGTGACACCGGGACCATTATCTGGGAACAATAGTCTGGTAACCTTCAGGATTCGTTGCGTAGGAGGAGATAGATGCGTGTTTTGGATATGAGTCCCTACCGCCCCTATCGTCAGATGGCGAAGACTTGTCTGACCAGACCAATCCGGGATAAACAGGTAACTTGGATCATGCCTGAACCGGAATATGTTTTAGAGGGCCGGTTTTTACTGCGCCCGCTCCGGCGCGGTGATGTGGCCGCCGCGGCCGAACTCTGGCGCTGGGCCTATCCCGAGGTCTATGGTTCCGAACATGATTTTATTTTGTATCCCGAGGAATATGAGGCGCGCCTCACCCTGGAGGAAACCTGGGAAACCGACGCTATTAAGAAACCGTACTGTATGCTGACGGCTGAGGAAGTTACCAGCGGACGGCTGGCCGCGGCCGTGATGATGACCAAATTTGATAAAAATCTCCAAGTTGAGTATACCTTTGCCGGCACTCACCCCGATTTTCGACAGCAGGGTTTGATGGGCTTCTTAGGGAGACTCATGGACCGGCTGGTCAAAGCCTCGGGAGCGGAATATCTGACCACTTTTCTGGAAACCTGGCACACCATTACCCAGGATGTGACCCTCAAATGGGGACGAGGCTGGAAGATCGCGGGTATTTTTCCTGGCAATTTCACCCGCTGGACCGGCAATCAGCAGGAATATCGGGCCTGTGAAATCCATCTCTACAAATTTATTAACGAGGGCGAAAAATATGCCACCCAACCGGCAGAGTGGAATCTGCATCCCGAGATTCAAAGACTCTGGGAAGTGCTTGAGGCCTTAAATGCCAAATTGAGGTAATGTTTCAATCTAGAATTATCGGCTAAAATAAATGTCACCTTTAAAAAAACGTTACCGCGGTCAGGCAAGCGCCAATGGCCCCCGCAATTTCGTCGACAACCGAATAGTTTTGGAATAGAATAACCAGGCATGAAATTTTCTCTGAAAAGATGGTGGCGGCGCCTCATGGCCCGGCGGCAGGCCCAACTTATCCTCGCTTCACTGGGACCGAGGCTTGGGTTAAACCTGTCGCAATGCCAAGAACTCCTTGATTTACATGCCTTTTTCTTTCCAGAAAAAATGGCCCGGTGGACCGAAAGGGTGGCTCTCTATCGATTGGCCGCGGGTTTGCCACCCGGAGCCTGTGTAGTTGAAATTGGCTCCTGGGTCGGGGTCGGTACCGCCTACCTGGGATGTGGTCTGCGGTCGGGGTCAGGTGGCCGGATATACGCCGTCGATACATTTTTGGGAACGACCTTAAATCCTCAGAGTCAGGTGGCTTGGCAACGATCGGTAGATCGGCTCGGAGGCAGTAGTTTGCCAAGCTTTCTGTCCAATATTGAGCGTTTTGGCCTAAAAAATGTCGTCACCCCCTTGGCTGAGGATTCTCTTAGCGCCGCCCGCCAATGGCCCGGGACACCGATTGATCTTCTTTTTATTGACGGCGACCACGTCTATGAGGCGGTTAAACAGGATTATCAGAGCTGGAAGCCCTACGTCAGGCCTGGAGGACTGTTAGTCTTTCATGATTACGATGACCGCCACCCTGGGGTCCAATCCGTCGTGAATGAGGTGTTGGCCACTGATCTGGCCGGTCGGGAGACCGAGGCAGTGGATTCCCTCCTGGCCATCCGGCTATGATTATGGTAATTTTTCGTTTTTAAGGCGTTGAGCCTGGTGTTGGCCTCGAGAGAATCGACTAGTTCATGATTTAATTGGAAATTTAGACTACCCTTAAAATTCAGCGAAAGGCATTTCATGAAACGCACCCTCTTACTCAGTCCTCCCTGTTTCAAAGATTTTGATGGCGGTGCCGGGTCTCGTTATCAGGCTACGCGGGAAGTAACTTCCTTCTGGTATCCTACCTGGCTCTGTTACCCGGCGGGATTGATTACCGAGAGCCGGGTACTGGATGCTCCACCCTTGAACTTAAGGGTGGCGGAGGTGGTCAAACAGGCTGCTGATTATGAACTGGTAGTGATTTTCACTTCTTCCGCGTCTCTAACCCACGATATCAAGACGGTAGAGGCGTTAAAGGCAAGTTATCCAAACTTAACGGTGGGGATGGTAGGCCCTCAGGTAACGGTATTGCCTGACCAAGCTTTAGACGCCAGCCCGGCTCTGGACTTTGTGGCCCGCCGTGAGTTTGATTATACCGTCCTGGAACTGGCGGAGGGGCGGCGGTGGGAAAAGATTTTAGGCTTAAGCTACCGGAAAAATGGGAAAATTTACCATAACCCGGACCGTCCCTGGATAGAGGATTTAGATGCCCTGCCCTGGGTTACCGAAATCTACCATCGTGATCTGGACATTAATCTCTACCACATACCCTATCTCCGGGACCCCTATATTTCCATCTATTCTGGCCGGGGCTGTCCCCACCACTGTATCTATTGTCTATGGCCGCAAACCTTGTCCGGTCACCGCTATCGGGTGCGCAGTGTAGCTGACGTGGTCAACGAGGTGCGTCGCAGCCTAGAGCTGTTTCCTCAGGCCGCGGAAATCTTTTTTGACGATGACACCTTTACCGCCAACCCGGAGCGGGTCCGACAGCTCAGTCGGGAATTTCGCCCTTTACAGTTCACCTGGTCCGCCACCGCCCGGGTCAACACCGATTATAAGTCTTTAAAAGCCATGAAAGAGGGCGGCTTGCGCTTACTGGTAGTGGGGTATGAAACCGGTAATGAGCAGATCTTAAAAAACATCCGCAAAGGGGCCACCCTGGATCAGGCCCGACGTTTTACTCGCTGGTGCAAGGAATTGGGTATCCAGATCCATGGCACTTTTATTGTTGGTTTACCAGGAGAAACCCCAGCCACCATTGAGGAATCGATCCGCTTTGCCTGTGACCTGGATCCAGATACCATCCAGGTATCGCTGGCTACCCCCTATCCCGGAACGGCCTTTTATGATCTCTGCATTACTCAGAGTTATTTCCGCTCCGAGTTCTTGGTCGATGGCGACACCGGTTATCAGCAATGTGTGGTGGAATATCCCGAACTCAAGGCCGAGGAAATTTTCCAGGCAGTCCCCCGTTTTTATCGCAAGTTCTATTTTCGCCCCGGTTATATGGCCCGGACCGCGAAAACTATGCTGCTGGATGCAGACGAACGCCGCCGCCTTCTTAAAGAAGGAAAAGAATTTTTTGGCTTTCTTTTCCGGCGGAACCAACCCTCCCATAGCGGAACAGAGGAATCCCTCAAGTCTTCAATTCCATGACTCGCAAAGAATTTTTCAGCCTCCTTTTTCAAGGAGGCCCTGGATTCTGCCAGATTGCCGTTACCAATGCCTGTAATGCCCGGTGTACGTTTTGCAATTTTCACCGACTCAAGCCCGAAGATTGGATTATGGCCGACCCAGCCCGTCTCCGTCAAGGGTTGCCGCTCCTGGCCCAGGGCGGGATAAAATATATTGTTTTTACCGGCGGGGAACCGTTGCTTTATTCTCCCCTGACGGACCTTCTGGCCCAGGCCCGGGATCTAGACATCACCACCTTGCTGTGTACCAATGGGGCCTTGCTCAGTTCTGCTAAACTATCCGAGTTTCAAGAGGCTGGTCTGGACAGCTTGATTATCTCCATTGATGCTGCCTCTTCCCGACTTCATGATGAACACCGGGGTTTGCCCGGCCTCGCTGACCATATTAGGGCGATGGTGCCGGAAATCAAGCAGCGGGGAATTAAACCCATCGCCTCAGTAACCATTAGCCGCCTGCTTACGGATCTGCCAGCCCTCCCCAAGTTTTTAGCCGAGCTAGGGTTCCGCCTGGTTACCTTTTCTTATCCTTTGACCCGGGTCCATTCCTCTTATCTGGGCTGTGCCGATCATGATTTGGTAAAGTTTTCACCGGCCGAACTATATAGCTGGTTCGAGCAGATAAAGGACTTAAAGTCCCAGAACCATTTACAAATCCTTAATCCCCGGCGATCATTGATAGAACTGCAGCGCCAACTGACCAACCACCGGTCACGCTTTCCCTGTCTGGCCGGGTACAAATATTTTTTCCTGGATTGGGAGCTTAGGGTTTACCGCTGTCATTATTTAAAGACGCCGTTGGGGGCCTTGGAAGATTTCCTCTCTCTGCCCCGGATCAGAGATGATTGTCAGGCCTGCATGATTGATTGTTACCGAGACCCCAGCGTATATCAATATGCGGCCGTCTCCCTGGCCGATGCCTTTACTGCCTTAGGTCAGGGCCAACTCCGCAAAGCGCTAGGGCATCTGTTTCATCCCCTTAACTTTCTTTCTCTGGCCTCTTGGCTGGAAGGTCTGCATTGGATAAGGGATTGATGACCGCAAATACTATTCCCTGGCCCAGGCGGGCGGTCATCATCACTGGCGACGATTTTGGCCTGTCGTCGGCGCTAAATCAGGCGATTGCTCTGGCTCACCGAAAGGGAGTCCTGAGCTGTGCCAGTCTGATGGTGGGTGCTCCCGCCTGTTCGGAGGCGGTGGCGCTAGGCCGGGAACTCCCCGATCTATGTTTGGGCCTCCATCTGACCCTGATCCAAGGCCATGCTGTCCTGCCCCCCCGCTTCATACCACATTTGGCCGATCAAGCGGGCAATTTCCGCACAGATCCGGTTGGGGCTGGTCTGCGTTTCTTTTTCTCCCTCCGACTGCAGAACGAAATTCGCCGGGAATTGGCAGCCCAGATTGAAGCATTTCTGAGTACTGGGCTGACCCCCTGGTTTATTAACGGTCATCTCAATATCCACCTACATCCCAGGGTATGGCCCATGGTCCAGGAGTTGGCCCAGGAATATAATATTCCTGGGGTACGCCTGACTCATGAAAATCTTCGAATTACCCTGGCACTAAATCGGCAACGGCCCGCTCATAAGATTGCCCATGCCTTAATCTTTATCTGGCTGGCCCGCCGGGTTCAAAGGACCGCCCGCAACAGTGGCTTTAAAGTCAATGATCATCTTTTTGGCCTGCTAAACGACGGCCAGATGGATGAAGATTATCTCCTGAGGCTGCTGCCCCAATTGCGGGCCGGTGTAACCGAGATCTATTCTCATCCCGCTCTTTGGAGCGATAAGGAATTACGGCGGTGGATGCCGAGTTATCGTCACCAGGACGAGTTGGCCGCCCTGCTCAGTCCCCGGATCAGACAGGCCCTGGTGGAAAATGGTTTGGAACTCACCAATTACCAACATTTCTAAAGGAGAACCAGGCATGATGACTAAGACCTTACTTACCCTGATCATCGCGGTTATCTCGGTGTCGATAGGTGATGTGCTACTATCACATGGCATGAAACAGATCGGCGCGGTGTCCTCCTATCAACCCCACGCCCTGTTGAAGCTGGGGGTTCAGATCTTTAGCCACCCCACCATAATTTTGGGGATCCTGTGTCTGGCGGTTTTTTTCTTTCTCTGGTTGGCGGTGCTTTCCTGGTCTGACCTAAGTTTTGCCTTGCCTCTGACTGCCCTAAGTTATGTGCTTACGGCCTTTCTGGCCCAATACCTGCTGGAAGAGACCGTCACCCCGATCCGTTGGGCAGGTACCGTTCTGATCTGTATGGGCGTAGCCCTGGTCACTAAGAGCGGCTATTAGTCTGGCCCACCGGAACCATACCTTTTAAGCTCAAAAAGGCGTTCACCACCTGACCCCTGGTCTTAAAGAAGGCTACAGTTGGTCGGTAGTAGAGGACACCACGGGGTCAGGTCTAGGAGCCGCGCCAAGGTAAATATTCAACCAGGCAGATCTTGGGTGTACGCCATATCGGACTCTGGCGATGAGCTCCACGGGGAGGCAGATAAGCGGCCAGGTCACCGAGGTTACCAAGAGGGCGGAAAACACCGCCAAAAAACCGCTGATTGCTAAACCTAGAATATCTAATTGCATTTGGTATCTCCCTCCCATCGGCCTTGCCTGATCACCAGTTCGGTTCTAAGGCACAACATCCATTTTACTTAAGGCCATTGATCTTTGATATAACCAAAGAGCAATAGCCGTACCACCCATACTTATAAATTAATTTAATATATTCAATGCCTTAATGTTGGTTAAGTCTGGGGGCTTTCAGTTCGATAGAAGAGATCTGGGGGTAAAGCTTAGGGGTTTTAAGATCAGAAAAGTTATGGGCTTGGCGGGAGGGGAAAATCTGTTTTTCGAGAAGAACGGCCATGTTGCCCGTTATTACCCAGGTCATCAATTTAACCTTTAAAATGCTCGCCGTAATAATTAAAAATATCGACTACCAGGGGGATCAGACGGTTAAGGGGCGAAGCTTCTCCGTCCCCTACTGACGATGGTTTTAAAAATGACAAAAGTAAACTTAGCTTTTAAAATTAACTTCCCCCGGCCAAGGCCTGGGTCGCTCGGGGAACCGTTTCCTTAGGGCTGATTTTATACCGCGAATGGATAATTTTGCCGTCCTCATTGATCAAAGTGGCAGCGGCATCTTTTCTAGGGCTCGCATGATCTCATAGGCCCGCGCTTTTAAACAGCTTAGCTTAGATTGCATGCCATCACAATACTATTTCGCGTCCATGGCGAGCTCCAGGGTAAAATAATAAATTTAAATAACTGGTCCTTCTTACAAAATGTTATTAAGTTGAATATAATTCCAATATTGTTTTTAGATAACCGGTGTCCATTCAACGGCAAGAGTTATAGAGGAGGGAATGCCATGGTTGTTTATCTGGTGCAGCATGCCGAGGCCAAGAGTAAAGATGAAGATCCGGCCCGTGATCTAACCGAAAAAGGCCTCGAAGACATTAAAAAAGTGGCAGATCAGCTGGAAAAGTTTCATCCTGCGGTAAGTCAGATATTTCATAGCGGTAAGACCAGAGCCTTAAGCACTGCGAAAATTCTGGCGGCAGCTTTAAAGCCGCCCAAAGAGATCTCTCCAACCACCGGGTTGGCACCCCTGGACGACCCAGGGAGTTGGGCGGGTCGCCTGGCGGAAATGGATGCGGATATTATGCTGGTGGGTCACCTTCCTCATCTGGCTAAGTTGGCCGCTTTGCTGCTTACCGGGGACCAGGAAAAAAGTGTGATTAATTTCAAAATGGGCGGCGTGGTCTGTCTGAGGCGTACGGAAGTCGGCCACTGGGCGGTGGAATGGATGCTTGTCCCGGAAATAATTTCCTAGGCCTTTGTTTTCGCAAGCCAGTATCTTTTTCTAGGCCGGGATAACGGCAGAACTAACCATTTCCAGCCAGCGAGTCTAAAATTGGTAGGCCATGCTCAGGCCCAAGGAATGGACCTGACTTTCGTAGCGGCCATTGGCCTGTACAGGTAAGGGCACGCCGTTTAAGGTTAAGTTATTGTTTTTGTTTCGGCTTTCGAACAGGAGATAGTTATACGCGATGCCCAGGGTAAATTGTTTGATCTTGAGATCGCCCCCCACTGTAAAAATATGGCGGTCGGCATCCGGAACCTGAGGATCTAAGGTGTCATCCGGCACCGGGTTGAGATCATAGATATAGCCGACCCGAAGCTTCATGCCGTTTTTGAGTTCATAATTGGCCCCGAAGCGGAAGGCCCAAACATCTTTCCAGTTCTTGGGCACCACCACCCGGTCAGTCAGAACTCCATTGACCACGGTGGGACGGTTTAGCCTGATTTCCAATTGATCGTATGTGGACCAGCCGGTCCAGGTAGCGTCAAATTCAAAGCTGAAAGGCTTAAACCGGCTGAACGAGATCCCCGCGGTAACGGAAGGCGGAAAGGTAAGATTGGCGGACCCAGGAATATCGGGTACAGCCGGTATGAAGGCCGGCAAGGTGGTCTTGAGCTGGCCTTTGTATCTCAGAGAAATTTCGCTGCGATAGGCCACTCCCAGTTTTAATCCGGTCACCGGTTCGTAAAGCACCCCCAGATTATAGCCATATCCGGTGCCGTCGCCATCAAGGGTCGTCTCCGCGTCTGGAAGGGGAAAAGGCAGTTGGACTTTGCGCTTGAGTTTTACCGAGGACCACAACACATTGAAACCCATCGCCACCGATAACGATTCGATGGGCTTAACCGAGATCACCGGATTCAGGTTATAGGTTTTGAGCTCGGAAAAGGTGGTCAGGTAGCGGCCGGTCCACTCCGGGGGCCATGGGGTGCCCAGGCCAAAAGGGGCAAAAAAGCCGACGCCGGCCGCCACACGGTCGGTGAAAGGAATAGCCACATACGCAGTCCCAGCATGGAACAGTCGGTGGTTGGTCTGCGCAAATTGGCCGTCAGGCCCATGAAATTCTCGGTCAGGGTAGTTAAAAATGGTACCCAAATAGATTTGGGGCCGTTTAAGCTGGTTGAGACCGGCGGGATTGTAAAAGATGGCCGAGGCGTCATTGGCTTCGGCGACGAAGGCATTGCCCTGGGCCATAGCCGCAGTGCCTTGCTGGACCAGAGCAAAACCAGCCCCGTAGGCGGAGGGATTAGAAACGAACCAGAAAAACATAACCGCAATTAAGACCAAGCCAATCCGAGGCATGCGCGAACTCCCTTTCTTGGTCAGTCAGATCAAATTGGGTTCGATATAATCACCTATACATATTTATGGAAAAAGCCAGGAAAATTATTGCTCCAGACGGCGCCAGCCCCAAGGGGCTGAATTAATTCATATTCAACATATCGGCGATCTTTTGCGACAGGGCCTCTATCCGGTAGGGCTTTTGAATAAAGTCCAGGTTGTCATCTTCGATCATCGGCCCTTCTTCTTCAAGGCCGTAACCACTGGAAATTAAGACCTTAACCCCAGGATTAATCTGCTTCAGCATCTTATAGGTCTCCCGGCCTCCCATACCTGGCATGATCATGTCCAGGATGACCAGATCGATCTCGTCTTTTCCGTCGCGGTATATTGAGATCGCCCGCTGACCGCTTTCAGCCGGTAAAATTTTATAACCCAGTCGTTCCAGGATCTTGGTGCCTACCGTCCTGATCATCTCCTCATCATCCACCAAAAGAATGGTACCAGTTCCTTTGACATATTGAAGATGTGCAACTTCCTCGGTAACAATGGGCTTTTTGGTGACCGGGAGATAGATATGGAAGGTGGTGCCTTTACCTTTTTCGCTTTCTACTTCGATGATGCCTTTATGATTTTTGACGATGGCGTAACTGGTGGCCAGCCCCAGACCCGCTCCTTGACCGACCTCTCTGGTGGTAAAAAATGGTTCAAAAATTCTGGCCTTTGTCTCGGCATCCATCCCCTCACCGGAATCACGGAGAGCAATATGCACGTAATGTCCCGGCTGTTGGCCATGTATTTTGCAATAACGTTCCCCCAGGTAAACTTCTTCAGTTGCTAACCCCAGTTCTCCTTGCTCGAACATCGCCTGCCAGGCGTTGACAAACAGGTTCATCAAGACCTGTTCGATCTGTCCCTCGTCTACTTCTACCGGAGGTAACTGCGGAGTCAGGTTTTTTACTATACAGATATCCTTTCGGGTGCGGCAGAACAGGTCAGCGGCGTTGTTGATTATGGTATTGATATCGGTGGGCTTGGGCTCAAATTGGCTACCCCGCGCATACGAGAGCAATTGTTTGGTAAGTTCGGCTCCTTTGCTGACCTCCTGCTCAATATGCTTCAGCTCCTGATGGACCGGATGCGCACCACCGACTTCGGTCTGCGCTAAGCCGGTCAACCCCATGATGTTCATCAAAATATTGTTAAAGTTATGAGCAATGCCGCCCGCCAGGGTACCGATAGCCTCCATTTTCTGTTTCTGTAAAAGCTGCCTTTCCATCTTCTTCTTTTCGGTGATGTCGGTAAACATGGCAAAGGCACCCAGAAACTGGTCTTTTTCTACCAGGGGGACGGAACTCATAATTACTGAAACCTGACCGCGGTCTTTTACGGCGAATTCCAGTTCTTTTTGGACCGAATTACCTTTCAGGTTTTGAAATAAGGCTTCAATCAGAATCTTGGTATTATCCTGAGCGAAGACCTCCGAGATGTTTCTCCCTTCTAAATCGGCGTGCTCCAAAATCTCCCGCATGCGGCGGTTGACGAATCTAATGCCCCCGTTTTCATCGATGATCCAGATTCCTTCATGCGCATTTTCGACCAATTCCCTATACTTGCGTTCAGAAATTGACAACTTCTTATAAAGTATGGCGTTCTCCAACGCGATGGCAATCTGGTTGGCAAAGCTTACCACGAATTCTTTATCAGCTTCAGTTATGATGGCCTTCGGATCGAGACGATCAGCCAGAATGACGCCGATAACTTTGCCGCGCACCGTCAGCGGGGCCAGGATAAATACCTTGGGTTTGAAGTGTTGGAGCAGCAGGTTGGCCTTGTTGAGCTTGCTGTGCTCGACATCGTGGACGACCACCGGAATGCCGTTCATGGCCACCCGGGCAATGATGTTATCTACTTTGGAAATGGGAATCTTATAACCTCGGAGCTTACTAAATAGTTCGGCTTCGATACCGACAGCATATTGGAGTTCCAGAACCCTGCCCTTGTCATCAAGAAGAAAAATTCCGGCCCGATCCAGTTTGGCGAAGTTGAGCAACAGCCGTAAGGTGGCTTGCAGGAGTTCTTCCAGATCAAGTACGGAAAGAACCGCGGTGGTGGTCTCCTGCAGACACATAAGATGGTCAATTTTTTCCTTAAGCTGAATGTTCAGACGGTGAACTTCGTCAAATTTCTTCTTCAGGAGTTCCTTGTCGCGCTCCAATTCCTCAATGGTAGAAGTAAGGAGGCGCCAGGGTACCAGCATCCATAACAGCAATTCTTTAAAAAAGGACTTTCTCTTCCAAACCAAGTGGTATTCGCAGTACTCATCCCCCCGGAAAAAACACTTGGTCTCCTCTACTTCAGCCGGAGGCAGATTCCAAATGGTGGGAATGCCGGCATAAATTCCTTTGTTGTACAGACAGAAATCTATGGAACTGGGAACGTGTTTCAGCCAGTGGAGTCGGATGGTGGCTCGGTCACGTTTAGTTTCGACGATCTCGATTACTTTGTTTTTATTGAATTTATCATTTATGGCCTGGGCTTTTTTCAGGGTGCGCCGCGGATTCTTATAGGCGAACATGACGATGCGCTGGACATAACCCAACTTTCGGCGCGCTACTGATTCAAACCCGATTTTAAAAGAGATTTCATCATCGTTGGTGATCTTCCGGGCATTATCAAACATTTTGATGACGACATCGCTCGACACCCAATTATTGATTTCCATTAAAAATTCTAGGGGATTGTCCAAGGTGTCAATTTCCGGACCAAGCCCCTCGAATAACTTCGGCACTTGCGATGGGTCTTTTTCCTGGAAAAATTCTATGACCGCTCTGGTATTAAGGCAGCTATGATACTTTTGCACGGGCAATCCTCAAAAAATTGTTAACAAAAACGAACGCTAAAATTTCATATATACAATATATTATCGATTATAATATAAGAGAAAGCAAGTTTTTAAATTCGGGAGGAATAAAAAAAATTCTCTAAACTTTGTGTTAATTTATCGGTAAATTAGCATGAAACCTTAAATTCTAATAAATGTTCCGATTGTTGAACATCTAAATTATAATGCTTTTTCTTAAAAATAACATGTGGGCATTTTTTGTTGGTCCTTCCGACTTTTCCAAAATTATTTAACAAAAAAGGAGCGATGCCATGTTTATCAAAACTCTTTTTCCCTCTAAGAAGCTTCCCAATCTGAGCAAGTTCTTTCAAATGAAGCTTAATTGTTGGCTCTTTCGTTTCCTGCCGTTTTCGGTTTCACGAGGCTATCTGGCCTTGCTGGGCAGGCTTTACTATTTCTGCAATCAAACCGAAAAGAAGTTTATCAGGGGGACCATTGCCCGGGTGTATGGTAGAAAATTAAGCCCTAGAAAACTGAAGAAGTTGGTTAACCAGGCCTTCCAGGGCATTTTCGACCACTATCATGAAAAACTAGTGGTTGCTTACTCCCGCCTCCATGGGTTAAAAAGGTTCTTAAAATTCCGAGTTCAAGCCGTGGGAGAGGAATTTCTTCAAGAGGCCCTCTCAGTCGGCAAGGGGGTCATCCTGGTTACGGGTCATTTTGGCGGTGTCGAGTTGCTGCCCGGACTTTTGGGGGTCAGAGGTTATCCGGTTTCCATGATCTGTCGCTTTAAGACCAGGCACCTCAGGGATTCCCTGGTTAAAAGGGCGCAAACCGCCAATGTCAACCTCATTGACGCGGATGGCAAAAACATCCTGCTCACAGCTACTAAGGCACTGAAACAGGGCCAGATTCTTATTACCGAATGTGATGAGTTCGACGAATGGCGCGTAACCAACCACAAGCACATCTATTTCCTCGGCTCCCGACTCGGCTATGACCGCACCCTCGATGTCTTAAGCAAGCGTTCCGGAGCACCGGTGGTCACCGGTTTGGTCAAACGGGAGGGCAGGAAAAAATATTCCTTGAATCTGACCGCTATTACAAATGGAGCGGATTCGGACACCCTGGCGGTAGGAGAAAAGTGCCTCAAGGTCTTGGAAGAAGCCATCCAGGGCGCTCCGGCTCAGTGGTATCAATGGAAGAAATTCGGAACAATGATTAACATTGACCAAAGGGAAAGTGAGCATGATCATCAGGAAAGTGGATATCTGGCACCTGAATTTGGCGTTTAAGTCTCCGGTCAAGCATAATCTGGCCACGCACCGGGGCTCCGAAAATATTATCCTGAAGGTGACTACCGACGGTGGAATGGCAGGCTATGGAGAAGGGATTCCGCGCACCTTTGTCACTGGTGAGACTATACCGGAGAGCCTCTCTTTCCTCAAAGAAGAGTTAATTCCAATTATTTTGCGAACTTCGTTGGCTTCTGGCCAAATCATCTTTGACACCCTGGCCCACAGCTATTCCAAATCTAGGGATCAGGCCTATCCGGCTGCCTTTTGTGCTGTGGAAATGGCTCTATTAGATGCCGCCGGCAAGACTTGGGGGAAGTCCCTCGGAGATTTTCTCGGACCCCGGCTCCGGGAGCGGGTGGTTTACAGCGCGGTTTTACCCATGGCTTCCCCAACACAGATGGCGCGCTTCTTCGACCTGGTTAAAACGAAAAACATGCGTTTCCTGAAGTTAAAAGTGGGTAATAATTCTGATCTGGAAATCCTCAAGTCGGCCCGTGAAAAACTTGGGTGGGAGATTGACATCCGGGTCGACGCTAATGCGGCCTGGACCGCCAATGAGGCAATCGCGCGCATCGAGGAGATGACCCCATACCGGATCTCGGCAGTGGAACAGCCGGTGGCCAAGACGGACTTTGCTGGTTTGCAAAAAGTGAGCGCGGCCCTGCCCATTCCGATCATTGCCGATGAGTCCATATGTACTGAGGAAGATGCCCAACGCCTGATCGAGTTGCAGGCCTGTCAGATTTTTAACCTGCGTCTGTCTAAATGTGGTGGCCTGGGGAGAGCCACCCGCATAAAACAGATGGCCGAAAAGGCCGGCATCAGGTGCCAACTAGGGTGTCATGTGGGCGAGACCAGTATTCTGGCTGCCGCAGGCCGCTATTTTGCCCTGTGCAATAATCACCTGGCCTATGTGGAAGGTTCATTTGCCCCATATCTGTTGACCAAAGATCCGGTCTGCCCCTCGGTGGTCTTTGATAACGGGGGGCTCGCCTCCGGTTTCCTGGACCCAGGATTAGGAGTCCGGGTAATGGATTCGATTCTAGAGGAGCTGGCCATTTCAAAGGTAACCATCGGTGAATAGGGGGCGCTTTGGCCCCTTATAAAAAATAGTGCTCCTGACAAGCCATGTATGCTTGGGCCATGCCCAGGATCCCTTAGCTAATCGCCTGGGCAAGCTTAACAGCGGCGGCTTCCCGGGCACCCTTTTGGAACTCCTGCATGATGGCTTTTTCCTTTTTGTTCTTGGCCAACACCGTGAGCAGGGTCTGCCACAGCATAATGGCGCCCAAAACCAAAAACCACTACCTGCTAAAGCAGGTAGTGGTTTAATGAAGCGGTTTACCTTAACCATGTAATTAACACCACCCTGGCGCAGGTGGCGCGCCAGGATGCAATGCAACGTGCTGTAGGGGCGACGCGTTCGGTGGGGGAGCTGGCCCGGCAGAAAGAGGTTGAATTTCGGAGCCACCGCTTTGCCGGGGTCTATCACCAGGCGCAAATCTTATGCCCCCTGAAAGAACCCGCGAATGTCTTATTTTTGAGCAGCGTCCCCTAGCCTGTCGCCTGTTCGACCTTCCCGTCGCAACGCGCCAGGAGTTTTTAGGAAAACCTGATCAAGAATTAGACGACATTTCTCACAAGGTCTATTTCGCCTTTACCTCCAGCTTTTTGGGGAACAACTTTGCATTTTATGTTAAGCGAAGTGATTTCCGGCAAATTTGTGCAAATCTTTTTCCACCAGCTGTTAAAAAATAATTGATTGGGGTAATTGCTAAAAAGGCCAGGGGGCCTGAGGTGTCGCTTCCTTTCGCCAGCCCGGTGGGTTGTCCTAGCCTTACAGGAGCAGTGAGGCTTTTACTCTGGCTCCGTCCCCACCCGGCCAAGATTTCAGAAATACAGCGCCAGCTTAAAAAGCACCCGCCGGACCGGATATAAAACATCAAAGGTTACGAATTCTTTTTGAAAATAGAAGTGGCGGTCAAAGATATTGGTGACCTCCAGGGAAGCAAATCCTCGCTTGCCGGGAAATTCATAACCCAGGCCAGCGTCAGCCAATCCATAAAAACTATCTCCCCGATCAGTGAGATCCTGCTTTATGACATAGGTGCGGAAAAACCCCTGCCAGCCGGAGCGGTGCAGAAAAGACAACTGTAACAAGGCGTTTAATTCGGAAAAATCATGGCTCCAGGATATACTGGGATCGAATTTTTTGCCGACCACCCCGGTAGTTAGGCCCCAGGAGGGACTCAGGATGCGGTTGACCGTAAAGCTGGCAGTATAGCGCTTCCAGCCCCACCAGACCCGATGCTCCTCAAGCTGACTATCCACCTCGTATTGCGGCGTAAAGATGCGATTGGCGTTAAGACGCAGCACAGAAAAGGTCAAGGGGTTCCACTGGGCCTCCCAGGCGACTCCAAACTCCCGCATCTCAGAGCCGTCATCGATGTTGATCTGCCAGGGGAAGCTGGCGATTTCGGCCGGCACCAGCAGCGGGGCCACCAGGTTGTGGGTATTGAGAGAATGCTGCAGGACCAGGCGCAGGGTATGATCAGCATTAACTTGGTAATTGAGGCCCAAGCGGGGATTCCAGCGCTGCAGAGACACGGGATCGGCGAACCCGGCCCGAGAGTTCCGGGTGTGATCAAAAAAGACTCCCAATTCCGCCAACAATTGTGGGGTGACTTGCCAATAATCCTGTAAGTAAAGAGAGTAGGAGCGGTTCGGCGGCCGGAAGTTATCCGCTATCAGGTAGGAGGCAAGCGGGATGCCAAAAAGGGAATATTCTAGCAGTTCATCATATTTGTACTTCAGGTGACCCCAGAAATAATCAACCCCCCCGATCAGGGTGTGATCCGCCAGGATCAACTGCTGCTGGAATTGGAGATTATAGAATTCCTGGTCATAGCGTTGACTAACAGTGCTGGTCTGGTCTATCGGGAGGCCCAAAAACCATATCGTATCAAAGGTCTTATCCCTGCGGTGATAATGATTGTTTGCATAAGTAAAATAACTGAGAAACGTCGCTTTGGGATTGAAGCGGTGCACATAGCCTAATTCATAGATTCGTAAACGGGGAAATTGCCGCATATTTGGGGAATTAACGAAACCGAAGTCATTGAGATTGCTGGTATCCCCCCTTTCTGCATCAGAATACCGAAATCCCCCCAAAACCGAATTCCTGACAGTAGGCTCCCATTTAACCAGATTAAGATTCATATGGAAATTATCGTCACCATTTTTGGCCCGGAAACCATCGTCATCAAAGTAGCTGCCATAGATGTCAAAGGCCAGACCAGGAATGCCGCCATAAACTTCGAGGCTGTGGTCCTGGATGGCCCGGGAATGGCACCAGGTACCGATCCCCCCCTGGGCCTGCACCCGCAGATAGGGCATTTCAAACATGGGAGTGTAATCATTATAAACCGTAAAGGTATTTTGGTTGGCTGGAGACAGCAGGCGATAGAGTAATAGTTCCGACCCCGCTGAACCCAGGCGCTGGCGGGTAGCCAAGTAGGCATTAGCCAAGAACAGGCGGGCTGAACTGTTTAAAGGGTCTTTTTTCACCGCGTTAACCGCTTTGCTGTAGGCCCAATCTCCCAGACCTAATTGATTATAAGCCCGGGACAGATTGTAGTTTCGTACTGCCAGATCCCGGTCGAGCATTAGGCGGGAGCGGAAGATGGCGTTGTTGTCATTTAGGGCGATGGACTGATTGATCTCCTGGATGGCTTCTCCGGGCCGGTTGAGGTCAGTCAGGGCAATGCCTTTATATAAATGCGGCGTGGGGTCGTTTTTGTCCAGGGCCTTGGCATAATCATAGACTTCAAGGGCCTTGTCAAAGGCGCGCACTTGATAAAGTGCCTTGCCCAGAGTGGACTGATAGAGGGACACCCGAGGCTCGAGCAGGGTGGCAGTTAACATTTCGGCCAGACCCTGTTTCGGCTCCCGATAGCGGAAATAATAGATCCCTATTCCCAGGTGCGGCTCGCCAAGGGCGGGGTTGGCCTCGATGGCCTGGTCAAACAATTTTTTTGCACCCTGGTAATCCCTCAGACCGAGCTTAACAAAGCCGGCCATGGAGAGCACTTCCCCCTCCTCCGGGGCCAATCGGCTGGCCGCGTCAATGGTCTTTTCGGCCCTCTCCAGATAATCCGCCCCCAACCAGATCTTGGCCAGATATAGATAAGCTGGGACAAAGCGAGGATCGGCTTTGATGGCCTTTTCCAGGTAAGTTTTGGCTACTGACGGGTTGAAATGAGCAATCTCCACCAGGGCCATGGTAAACAGAGCTGCCGGAGATTGAGGGGTTTGGGCCAGAGTTCGGGAGGCCTCCTGACGGGCTGCTGCTTTGCGGTTTTGCACCAGCCACATCTGCGCCAGCAAGGTCCGGGCCAGAGTATATTCCGGAGCCAGTTCCAGGGCGTGCTCCAGGCAGGCCTGGGACTCCTGCACTAGTGTTGCGAGCAGGGCAAAATAGCCCTCCATGGTCCAGAGCAAGGGCGAGGGCGTCAGCTGCTGCCGCGCGGTTTTCACCAATTCATAGGCTGGCAGAAGTTCTCCCAGGCGGTAGCGGGCCAGGGCTAGGCCGACCACAGCCAGGGCGTCCGGTCGGGTCACCTGTTGAAAGGTCTGTAAAGCCTTCAAAGGGGCGTTTTCTTGGAGGTGAATCCAACCCAGCAGGGTCAAGGCTTGTTCGTCTCCCGGAGCTTGCCGGAGGACAGCCGCGACCGCCTCTCGGGCCTCGGACAGGCGTCCCTGGTCATAGAATAAAGCGGCTTCCTTAACCAGACCAGACCGCGCCCCGGTTCCCACCCGTTGGTTCGCCAAAGAAATATCCCGATAGCTAAAAATGCCAGGATAATAAAGCGACCACTGGACGGCATCCTCGGGCTGGAGCACCAGACGTTTGGTCGGAGGCCGGCCAGGATGAACGATCCCCTCTTCTCCCGGATTGAGGATTAATTCACCCTGGGGGTTAGCCAACCGGAGTTTCCCCTGGAGCAGGGTGAGATAAGTGGTACCGTCCGGCCTGACCTGGAGATTGAACTCAGTGCCGCGGATCCCGGCGGTAACCGCCGGAGTCTCCAACTCAAAATGAAAGGTTTCCTTGTTATTGCGCAGCCAAACTTCCCCTTGACTGACGCCATAAAGACTCAAAGCTGCCTTTTCCAGGGCGGCCGGGACCACTTCGGCCAGGCTCAACCGAGGTGAGGGCATTACACTTTTGAGCTCCAGGACCGTATTCTCATGAAGCTTGATCTGGCTTTCGTCCACACACAGGATGGCGGCTACTGAGGCGGGACCGGTTTTTACGACATCGCCGGCAAAGAGAGAGTCGCCAAGCTGCGGTTTTTCCCAACCCCCGAGAGAGGCCCGCTGTAAATAAACCTGGCCCTGGAGATAAATCAGCTTGCCAGCCAGCGCCGTTGAACCATGAGCCGGCCTGATAAATCCGATAAAACCCAAAACTAACATGAATGTCAAGAGAACCTGTCGCCATAATTGGATTAGCATAGTCTGACCTCAAAAACCGCCGGGGTTACCCTGGGGAACCCAGATTACGCTGAAATTGCTCCAAGATTCTCCTGCACTTATAGCACTCTTGGTTCAAGCCTTAGCTGGATTCAGGAAGTAAAAGTTACCATACCATAGGCATTATCGGCAGGTCCACCATAAAATCCAAGGATCAGAAATAACTAAGCTCCCTGAGGATAACGATGTTTCCTTCCTTTGGTTGGGATTGGACCCTGGTCATAATTTTCCTGGGCCTGGCAGGGCGAAAATTGAAATATTTTAACATTGATGATGGGAATTCCTGAGGGTTAGTAACCTGCGGAGAAAATCATGGGGGCTGATCCCCTAAAGGTGCTATATCTAATGATAACAATATGTTATTAGGCGGCCGCGATTGGGACCCAACATTAAGATTATTTTCTGCCGCATGGCATGCCCGATAAATTTGACTGCGCATGAGGAGAGGAGCCTTAATTCTTGGGTCAGAAATCTGAAAACCGAGCAGTGCTTAGCAATGCGAGCGGGTATCATCTTGGCGGCGGCTAAGAGGGGAAAAGAACATCGACATTGCCAAGGCCGTTTTGCTCAAGGCCCAGCTCAGATGCCTGGTTGCATTTTGCAATGGCTTCCGGCCGATGAGGGAAAAACCAACGGCCACCGCGAACCATGAATCCTGCTAGGGAATGCATAATTTTTAAATCAATCGGTTAAGGCAATATATGATGCTGACTAACCGCCAGATCTGATACCGATATCCCCTCTCCCCTGCCAGCGGGGGAGAGGGCGAGGGTGAGGGGGGATTTTAGCTCTTTGATCGCAACTTGGTATGAGAACTCGACGGGGGTTTGAGGGTGTAGACAAAGTTAAAAAACTTGAGGGATTACGGATGCTAAGACTTAATGGAGCAACATTGGTGGGCGCTCGCGAATTTGGACTCGATGTGTCAATATGCCATGGATAGATATAATTTTCGCAGCTGGTAAGCATTTTCAAGAGTGGTATGGTTTAAAGCCGATTCGGAGGCTGCCCCCACCTAAGTTTCAAAAGAGCATCTGCAGGAAATGGTCATGGTACTCTTTAAGCTCTTGATGGCATTCTCCGCAATAGAAATGCACCCCACCTAAGATTTCCGACTCATCACTGATTGCGCTAAAGCTGCCATCTGCATTTTGAACATAAAAAGTAGTGATGGTGACCTCTTCTGCCACTTCATAGAAGTCGGTATCATTACCACAGTAGGGGCAGACAATCCGCATGCGGCTCAATCTGTCTCCATAACTTGCTTCAAATCCTGACGATATAAGGGATTAGAAGGTTCTAACTTGCGGGCCTGCTCCAGCTCAATTTGGGCCCGTTTATACTGAGCCGCGGATTTGCGTTTCTGGCCCTGAGCGTAATGAATTCTTCCTTGCTCAGCATAGATGCAGGCCAGATAAAAATGGGTCCGACCATCCCTGGGATTCAGTTCACTGGAAGCCTGCAGGGCCTGCCGGGCATTCATATACTGCTTCTGGTAATAGTTGACAATCCCCAGATTCCGCAGAGTCTGGGGATAATGATCTTTGGATTTATCCTGTAAACTTCTCAACAGCAGGATTTGCAGCTTATCCAGGGTATCTTTATCTCGGACCGCGGGATTGTCGTGGCGCAAAAGCCGATCGCTCAGTGCGATTACCTCCTCAGTATCCATCACCTGTCGATTAAGAGCCTCCTCTAGCAGGGCTTTATCGTCAGCCGCAAGCCGCCCTGGTTTTACCTTTTTAGGCTCATATTTGACCTGCGGCACAGGGTATTCTTCTATTACCCGGGGACCGCCACAACCAGCCCCTACCAGCACCATAGCCAACACACTGGCCCACAGCCTGGACATAGCCACTTCTCCTCAACAGATGTTCAACCCATTATATTGCCTTAAAAAATAATTATCCCCATCCGGGCGCTGGACGTCAATGGCTTTTTTCAAGAGCCAGGATAAGGGCCCGATCAAAGCGATAATGCTTAAGAGCTATTTATGATATTGATAACCCTTGCGAACCACTCGTCGCTTGACTTCGCAGGGGCCTAAACGCTTTAATAGGTGATGCTCAAGCTGATTAGCCTGGGATTCATCACCACAGGTGAAGATATCTAGAACCAGATAGCCGTATTCCGGCCAGGTATGGAGGGAAATATGGGACTGAGCCAACAGCGTAAAGCCGGTCACCCCCTGGGGTTGAAACCGATGATACCGGGACCCCAAATTGGTCAAACCGACATTTTTCACGGCAGTTTTAACAGCTCGGTGGAGGAATCGGTGGGAATTGATCTTTTCCATATCGCAGCCATAAAGCTCCAACATCAGATGATATCCGTCAGGCCGCGGATTTTGGACCAAGAGCTCCCTTTTCATGGCCAAGCCCTCCTTTTAAAAATTTTTTGAGGAACCTCAAGGGTTCCCCTTTTGCCACCCCCTCGCTGGTCTGATTAGACTACGGTTAGGCAAACATTTATAATTATCAGCCATCAATCCTGATCTTGGAACCAAATAGTCGCTTTATTATCTTAAATCCTCTCACAAGTCAACTAAAAATGGTGCAGACCAGGCCAAAAACGTTATAGACCCTGAGGCCCCGGAATCTCTCCCCCAGCCTCAGGCAGGGGTTAGTTATGCCTCTCTTGACAGAAAGGGGTTAATGGGGTTACATAGAACCAGCCCGGGCCGGAAAAATTATCAACCAGGAGCGCCTTGCCATGGAACTACCCTATCGTCCTCGAAGGCTGCGGCGGCGGGAAAATTTCCGCCGTCTGGTGCGGGAAACCTACTTAAGGACTGATGACCTGATTTACCCGATGTTTGTGGTGCCGGGCAAAGGCGTCCAAGAGCCAGTACCCTCAATGCCCGGGATTTGCCGATACTCGGTGGACCAATTGGTTCGGGAAGTCCAGGAGGCCCAGCAATTGGGCATCCCGGCGGTGCTGCTCTTCGGCCTGCCCCAGAAAAAGGATGACTTGGGGAGTGAGGCCGCGGCCCGACAGGGCACCGTACAACAGGCGATTCGCCAGCTCAAGAAGCAGGTGCCCGAGATTTTGGTAATTACCGATGTCTGCCTTTGCAGCTACACCAGCCATGGGCATTGCGGCTTTGTCCGGCAGGGGGAGGTGGATAACGACGCTACCCTGGAATTGCTGGCCCAGGTAGCGCTCTCCCATGCTGAGGCCGGGGCCGATATGGTAGCGCCCTCGGACATGATGGACGGGCGGGTGCTGGCCATCCGCGAGGCCCTGGACGAACGGGGCTTTGAGATGGTGCCGATTCTGTCCTATGCGGTTAAATACGCTTCCAGTTTCTACGGCCCCTTCCGGGACGCGGCGGAATCCGCCCCGCAATTCGGCGATCGGCGCTCATATCAGATGGATCCTGCCAACGCCCTGGAGGCGGTCCGCGAGGCCACCCTGGACGTGGAAGAGGGGGCCGATATCATCATGGTCAAACCGGCCGTGCCCTATCTGGACATTCTGGCCCGCTTGCGGAGCGAAATCGACCTGCCCCTGGCGGCCTACCAGGTGAGCGGGGAATACGCCATGATCAAGGCTGCGGCCCAGCAGGGCTGGCTGGATGAGCAAGCTGTGATGTTGGAGTCGCTGATCGCCATCAAACGCGCTGGCGCGGATATGATTCTGACATATTTTGCGAAAGATGCGGCCCGATTATGTAGAAAATGAAGGCAAATAGAAATAAAAATAAAATGCATACCTGTAGAGTAGAGTTTTTTAAAAGATCCCTGGGCTTGCCTATACGGCTGGACTGGCCGGAAGGCAAGGCCGGTAGCCCCAAATTCCCTGGATATCCTGCTGATATATTTCCTCCCAGCTTTTCTATAGAGATATCATGTCTAATCTGTGGGTGACAGATTATCTCAAGCCCTCAATGGCACTAATTCTACCTCCCCCCAGGCTCCTAATTTATCCCCGACGATGATCACCGCGCCTAACAGGCCCGGCACCTGAGCCGCCCAGTCCAGGGCCGCGGGGATAGCTTGGGCATCAGGGACTCGATTGCCGAGCGCGGTGGCAGCCGCATCCGCCAATGCCACCGAGGGGGCCAACACACAGGCGGCATCGGCCTGGCCGCGGCTAAAAGAATGGCCTACCGTGCCGGAAGAGGTGCAGATACCCAGCGGGTTTGCCGAGGCCTCGACCTGAATCCCGACCCGGTGGCTCAGCGGTGAGTTGCCGGCGTAAATGGCAACCGTGGCCCGGCCTTGCACGGCCAGAAAGATATCCCCCCCGTTTTCAATAATCACTTCCGGGCTCTGAGCCTTTAAGGCCAAGCCCACCTGTTCGGCCACCGCGCCCGCCACTGCCGCCATCGGCCCCACCCCCACCGAGGCCGCCGCGACAATCATCTCTTTGACAATTAACGGAGCAAAGGGATCAGACGGCCATGGTGAAAGGGTATGAAGGAAATCAGGATGCCCGGCAATATAACGCTCCAGTTGATAGCGCAGTTGACAAATCAGGTCCAGGGTTAAGTCGCTGAGATCTCGTGCGGCCAGGACCAATAAATCGGTTTCTCTCACCACTACCCGAAAAGTCGCCAGCTGACCACGGGCCATATGGGTTCGATAGGTCCGTTCTTGGGTTAGCATGGCTCAGCTTCCTTTGACGGCAATGACCAGTACTCCGGCGGCCATCAGCATAGCTCCGCCCAGCCGGGAGGAGAAGTGGATTTCTTTCAGCCACAGACCGCCATAGAGGACGCTGATCACCAGGCTGGTTCGTTTCAAGGCGATCAGATAGGCCGCTGGGGCAATCTGAATGCCGTGCATATGGCAGAGGATACTGGCGGCAGCGCAGAAACCCAGCACCAGCCCCCAACCGGGGTGGACCAACAAACTCCGCCCAGGTCGGGAACGGCTCCAAGGATAGCCGGACAGCATCAATCCAGTAAAGACACAGGGGTAGAATAATCCGAAAAAAGCCGGGGCAGAATTGAGCACCGCCAGTTTGCCCAGGGCCGAGGTACAGGCAAAGATGGCCGCCACCAGCAACATCAGGCGAGGGCCTTCCTCCTGCCAGAGGGCGGCCAAGGGGGCCAGAAAACCATAGCGCCGCCGGTCTAAATTGAGAATATAACTCCCCAGCGCCACCAAGCCGATACCGCCGATGCCCCAGATATTTAAAGACTCCCCTAACAATATCTGACCGGTTAGAATCAGCAGCACCGGGGTGAAGGCCAGCATCGGGGTACACAGTGAAATCGGGGAAACTTTTAAGGCCCGCATATAGAGAAGTTGGGCCACGGTTTCCAGCGGCAGGGCAGCGGCTACGGCATAAAAAAAGGTCCGTCCCAAGGGAGGGATGGAGATGCACAACCAACCGACCCCCAGAAATGGGGAAGCATAGAGCAGCCGCACCAGGATCATGCCGTAAGGTGGCATTCCGGCAAAAAAGCGCTTAGTCAAGGCATCGGCGCTGGCCAGGCCCAGGGCCGAGCCCAGAGCATAGATGATCCAGAGCTGCTCCCCCATGTTATCCCAACTCCGCGGCCCTTCGGATGGCGTTGCTGAGGCGGACGAAATCGGCCACGCCCAGGGTTTCGGCCCGCCGTTTAGGATCAATGGCTGATTGCTCCAGGATAGCTAATACCTGCTCCGGGGTAGACCTGAGCTCGGCGGCCTGGGTGGCTAAGGTATTTTTCAGAGTCTTACGCCGCTGGCTGAAGGCGATTTTGACCACCTGGACCAGATAAGCCTCATCGTCGGCTCGAATAGTTTCCCCATCCGGACGCAACCGGATAACCAGCGAATCTACCTTCGGGGGAGGATAAAAGTTGTTCGGGCCCAGGGAAAAAAGCCGTTCCAGCCGGGTATGATACTGGATCAAGACCGAGAGAATCCCGTAATCCTTACTGCCGGGCTGAGCCAGCAGACGTTGGCCCACCTCCTGCTGGACCATAAAGACCATGGTGTGAAGGGCCCGCTTTTCAGCGATTAATTTGAACAGCAACGGTGATGTAATCTGATAAGGCAGATTACCGATTACGTCCAGACGGTGGCCAATGTTTTCGCTCAGCCCGATAAAGTCAAAGTGCAGCACATTCTGAGTTATTACCGTGACATTGGCGGCGTCGGCCAGTACTTCCGAGCTTAACCCCTGGGCCAGACGGACATCCATTTCCACGGCAAACACCTGGGCGGCGGCCTCAGCCAGGAAAACCGTCAGGGCTCCCAGACCGGCCCCGATTTCGACCACAGTTTCCGGCCGCCCCTCCAGTTCCAAAGCCGCGACAATGCGCCGGGCCTGATCCGGGTGCAGCAGGAAATGCTGGCCCAAAGATTTTTTAGGCTTCAGTCCCAGACGGCGGCACAGGACTTTGGGAGAGACGAAGGGCACGGTTAAACTTCCTGGAGTTGCGGGACCGATAGCGCCGGATGCCCCAGTAAGTTAAAAAATAGGCAATGACCGCCACCGGCAGGGCAATGATCAGCCCGCCCACCTGCAGGGCCAGATTAATCCGCCAGCCCAGACGCAAGACTTCCAGAAAATTAAAAGTGTCTGGCAGTGAAAAGCTCTCCCCTGAAAAGAGTATTAATTGTCCCACCTTAAAACTGAAATAATAGAAGGGCGGGATAGTCAGGGGATTGCTGATCCAGCAGCCCATCACCGCAGCAACCCGGGAAAGGCGAAAAATAGAGGACAATGCCAAGGCAATGACCATATGAAAAGGTATGGTCGGGGTTACTCCGATATATACCCCCAGGGCCACACTGCAGGCCAGTTTACGCGGGGCCCCCTGGAGCCGCCGGAAACGCAGATAAAAAAACCGGATTCTACGGCGCCAACGCATGCTCGGTCACTACCCAGTAATAACCTGGGACTGCTTTAGATGCCATTTGACCTCAAAACATTTAGAAAATTGTTAACTTTCGGTTTAAATTACGACACTGTCGAATCTTCATGGACCAGTGATTCTTCCTTTAAGGCCCGGCGCAGCACCTTGCCTACCATGGTTTTGGGTAACTCCGTCCTTAATTCGATGATCCTGGGCACCTTGTAAGCAGCTAATTGAGCTTTACAAAATTCCTGGATGTCTTCCACCGTGAGTTGCATCCCCGGTTTAGGGACCACAAAGGCCTTCACCGTCTCCCCGCGGTAGGGGTCAGGCACTCCGATCACTACTGCATCTAAAACCCGGGGATGTTGATAGAGGACCTCTTCAACTTCCCGGGGATAGATTTTGTAACCACCAGCAATGATCACGTCTTTTTTGCGGTCCACAATATAAAAATAGCCTTCGGCATCCATGGTGGCCAGATCTCCGGTATAGAGCCAGCCATCCCGGAGAACCAGAGCGGTCTCGGCGGGGTTCTGCCAATATCCCTTCATCACCTGGGGGCCACGAATGATCAATTCTCCTACTTCCTCCGGGCCCAGCGTCCGCGTGCCAGATTCAGCGTCCACGATGCGGGCCTCGGTGTTTGGAAAAGGCAAGCCGATGCTGCCCGGCTTGCGCACCCCTTGAATGGGATTGAGATGGGTCACGGGCGCGGCCTCGGTCAGACCATAACCCTCCAGGATATGCCCTCGGGTCAGACTCTCGAAGCGCTCCTGCACTTCCCGGGGCAAAGGCGCGGAGCCGCTGATACAACCCCAGATGGAGGATAAATCAAACTTGCTAATCCGGGGGTGATTGATCAGGGCTACAAAGATGGTGGGGACCGCGGGAAAGACAGTGGGACGATATTTCTGAATGGTTTTAAGGACCTGATCCACCTCGAACCGGGGCAGGATGATCACCGTGCCGCCCAGCGACAGGGGCCAGTTCATGGCCGCGGTCATGCCAAAGGCATGGGAAAACGGCAACACCGCCAGAACCCGTTCGGCTCCGCGGTTCAGACGCGGCAGCCAGGCGTTAATCTGGGCCACATTGGTCATCAGGTTCTGATGAGTCAGGATTGCCGCCTTGGGCACCCCCGTAGTGCCTCCGGTATATTGTAATACCGCCATGGCCTCACATTCCTGCGGCCCTTCAGGAGCAGGTGGCAAAGGGGTTTTGAGCACTCCGGTAAACCTGATCTCCCCCTTATCAGACCGAACTCCGGTATGCCACCCCTGGCGGCGGGCCTTAAAGGGATAGAGCCAGTTAAGCGGGAAAGGCAGATAATCGGCCAAGCTAGTGACAATCAGGCGCTCCAGATTAACTGCCTCGCTTAAATCGTTCAACTTGGGAACCAGGTGATCCAGTCCGATCAGAATCCGAGCCCCGGAATCTTTCAGTTGATAAGCCAATTCCCGGGGCGTGGAGAGAGGATTTAACATTACGACCACGGCCCCCAATTCCAGGGCAGCATAATAACCCAGTACTGCTTGCGGGCAGTTGGGCAGCAGCAGGGCCAGCCGCTGCCCGGGTCTCAGACCCAAATGATATAGCCCGGTTTTTAGCCGGGCAATCTGATCGATTAACTGGCGGTAGGTGATTTTCCGGCCCAAGAAGCGCAGGGCCACGGCTTGGGGAAAATCTCGGGCCGACTGAGACAGCGCTTGGGAAAGGGTAATCTTGGGAATCTCAATCTCCGCCGGCACCCCGGGATCATACTGTCGATGCCAGCAGAATTGGCTGGCTACGGCTAAAGATTCCTTATTCATGCTCGGCAGGCGCCGTTCTTTCAGTGGCGCGAGGGCCGTAAATTCGAACAATGTCTTCCTCAGTGGCTTCCCGAACCTGGCGGACGTTGATCATCACCTCCAAATCCTTTCCGGCCAGAGGGTGATTAAAGTCGATCAGCACGGTCTCCGGCCGGAGCTCTCGAATAAAGAACTTGGAAGGTCGGCCCTGGTCGTCGGTGGCCTCAAAGATCAGGCCTGGTCGCAGCTTTACCGAGGGATCAAACTCATTCCGGGCAACCTCGTAAATCAGCTGTTCGTTCACCTCCCCAAAAGCCTCCTGGGGGCTCAGGTTAACCACCTTGATCTCATCCTCTTCCATCCCCAGCAAGGCCTTTTCCAGACCTAAAGGCATGCCTCCATGACCGATGCAAATGGATATTTCCTCAGGCTGGCCTGAGGGAGGATGGACCTGTTCGCCGATCCGCAACTGATATTCCAGGTTGACAAAGGAATTTTTATCTATTTTCATATGTTCTCCTCAAAAGCAGAGTTAATCGCTTCGGTTTTCGTGTCGGGTATTAATAGGCCAGCCTTTCGGTCCGACCGGGGGTTAAGTGATTTCTGACTGAATCAAGAAAGGGACCGCGCCATGAGAGCTGTTGGGACTAATCCTCCGGTTCTGATACCGCCTTGGCTTCCGAGAGCTCCGGCCGGGGTCAAAATTGTCTACCATTATAAGCAAAGAAAAAAAATTAGGCAAGGGCCTAGCTAATCCACCCATTCTTAAAAACCCCAGGTGGTATGAATTTCAAACTTAGATTGGTGCAGGAGGTCCAATCCAAAGAGTTATCAGACCTGGACATATTTATACTTGTCAAAAGGTCTATCTTGTTTTAATATTTAGATAATAATTTCCCCCCGGAGGGCAGCGCGGGTGCCAATCCGACCTGACTATTACTTCCGGAAGCCTAATGCCTCAAAAATCTGTAAAGTTTTCCCGCCGCCTGCCGATTGTTGGTACATACATTCCTTAGCGATAAGCCCAGGAAAGAAGCCATGCAAAAAGCCATACCAGTTGACCAGGAACAGCCCCAAAAACTTTTACCGTATCGTCCTATGCCGCAGTCCATTGAGGATACCAAGATCCCGGATATCTTTTTGGCCAATCTTACCCTCAAACATTGTTTTTACCTGGAGGCCTTCAAACTGACCGATTTAGAGGAACGCCTCAAGTTATCGGTCCCGATCATCATGGACTTGTTGGATTACCTGGTCAGACAGAAATATGTGGAGATTCTCGGGAGTGATCCCTACCGCCAGCTATTGACTACCACCGACCTGACCTTGCGCTACGCCCTTACCGGTGAGGGGAAAAAGCGGGCGGACCAGATCTTGAATTATGATGCCTACATTGGCCCGGCTCCGGTAACCTTGAATGATTATTGGGAACAGGCCACCAGTCAGAGTATTCAGATCACCAACGTCAGCCCCGAGCGGCTCCAGGCAGTGCTGCAGGGACTGGTGATAGCCCCGGAATTATTAAACAAGTTAGGGCCGGCTATAATTAGCGGCAAACCCCTATTTCTTTACGGGCCACCGGGTAATGGCAAAACTACTATCGCTTTGAGATTAGGAGAGATGTGGGAAGATGTGATTCTGATCCCTTATGCCCTCTATATCGATGGGCAAATCATTCGCGTCTTTGACGAAATGGTTCACCGGCCGGTGGCCGCCCCGGCCACGGAACCGGAATTAATCGACCGCCGTTGGGTCCGGACCTCCCGCCCGGCAGTAATTGTGGGAGGCGAATTAACCATGGACATGCTTGATCTATCATTCAGTCCGACTCTGAAATATTATGAAGCCCCCTTACAATTAAAGGCTAATAACGGCCTATTGATCGTGGACGATTTCGGCCGCCAGAGCATTCACCCCCATGAATTACTCAACCGCTGGATAATCCCCATGGAGAATCACCAGGATCTGCTCCGACTGCATACCGGTCAAAAATTTACCATTCCGTTTGATGTGTTTATGGTATTCGCCACCAATCTGGAGCCTACCAGCCTGATAGATGATGCCTTTCTACGGCGTATCCGATCCAAAGTGAAACTGACTCCAGTGACCCGGGAACAGTTTATCGAGATCTTCCGTCTGGTATGCCAGCAATATCAGATCGAGTTTAATCCTGAGGCGGTCAATTATTTGTTGAACAATTATTACGCCGACCAGCAACGCCGGATGGATGCCTGCCACCCCCGCGACCTGGTGGAACATATTTTAGACCACTCACGTTTTTATCAAATTCCGCCCAGCCTTTCTCAAGAAAGCCTGGATCGCGCCTGCGGGACTTATTTTGTATACTAAATTCGAGTATTATAGCGATCCCCAAAAATTTTAGTTGTTCTGTAGCAGTGAAGATGGTGCTTTATCTGGGCTATGGCCAGGCTGCCGAACATGCCCCATGCCGGAAATTGCTCCCGGGCCGAACCAGAGGGCGCGGCTCAAGCCGCGGCGACCAAACGCCGCCATCTTCGCCGCATGGCGATCCGGGCCTTATTTTTAGGCAGCGGTCACAATCCGCTAGCGGCTTGTTCAGT